>JALOTV010000247.1 GCA_025457685.1 Opitutaceae bacterium | reverse complement strand
GAGTTCGAGGCGGCGGACGCCTCGCTGCGTCTGCTCATCGCCCGCACCCTGGGGCAGGCGCGGACCTACTTCGAGGTCGAGGGCTACCGCGTGATCGTGGAGCGCTCGGCCAGCGGCCAGCTCGTGGCCGAGGCCACGGTGAAGTTGCGCGTGGGCGGTGAGCTTCGCCATACCGTGGCCGAGTGCACCGGTCCCGTCGGCGCGCTCGACAAGGCCCTGCGCGTCGCGCTCGAGCCCTCGTATCCGAAACTCAAGGACGTGGCCCTCCGCGACTACAAGGTGCGCATCCTCGATGGCCGCAATGGCGCCAATGCCCGCACCCGCGTCCTGATCGAGAGCGGCGACGGCCATCGCGTCTGGGGCACGGTCGGCGTGAGCGACAACATCATCGACGCTTCCTGGGAAGCCTTGCTCGACGCGGTCAACTACACCCTCGGCCAAAGCTAAAACCCCACCCAGGTCGGATCCGCCGAGAGCGGTTTTGCCACCCCACCACGCCATGAAGCGACTTCTTTGGATTCTCCTCCCGCTGGCGATGCTGGCGGCTTGCATCGTGTGGTTCGTGCGCTCGAGCAACGAAACGTCCGGCACGACGACTTACACTTACGTGAAGCCGGCGCTGCGGGATTTGCAGCAGCGCGTGGTGGTGAATGGCACCATTGCGCCCGTGCTCTCGACCGAGATTCGCTCGGAGGTCAGCGGCCGCATCTCCCGGGTGTTGGTGGAGGCGGGCGACGAGGTCAAAGCGGGGCAGCCGCTCATCGAGCTCGATCAGAGCACGCTTCAGGTGCAGCTCGATGACGCCCGCCTCGGCGTGGTCGCGGCGCGGCTGCGAACCGAGCGCGCCGAGCTGGAATACACCCGTCTGCGCTCCCTCGCCGAACGAGCACTCGTCACCGAGAAGGAGTTTAAGGAGGCCGACATCGCGTTGCGCCTGGCGCAGAACGAGACCGCCTCGCAGGAGGCGCGGGTGCGCTTGCTGGAAAACTCGCTCGCGAAGGGTGTGATCACCGCGCCCTACGCCGGCCGGGTTCTGAGCCTCGCCGCGCGTCCTGGCATGATCGTCACCGGCGCGGATGCCGGCCGCGAGGGAAACACGTTGTTGGAGCTGGCCGATCTCACGCGTCTGCGGGTGGAGGCGACGATCAATGAAATCGACGTGGCGGCGCTCGCCGAGGACATGCCGGTGGAAATCACATTTGAATCCGTGCCGGAAGCGAAGGCCGGCGGACGCATCACTTTCATCGCTCCGGCCGCCGGCAGGTCGGCAAGTGGCGGCATGGCGGGTTCTGGTGGCGGCTCGACCTCGTCCGCCGCTCGGGATTTTCCCATCCAGATCGACATCGACCAGTCCAACCCGCGCGTGCGTCCGGGCATGACCGCGAAGGTGCACATCGTGACGGCCACGGCCAGCCAGGCGCTGTCGATCGAACACAACGCGGTGTTCAGCGATCATGCGTCCGGCGATTGGTTCGTGTTTATCCGGGCTGACACTCCGGAGGCCGATCCTGTTCGCACCAAGGTGGAGGTCGGCGTCCGCGACAGCCTCCACGTGGAGATAAAGTCCGGCCTCAAGGCCGAGGACGAAGTCTCCCTGCAGCGTCCGGCGACGGAGAAATTCAGCCAGGACGAATAACCCCATGGCCCTCGGCGATGAAGTGCTGCGCATGGAACGGGTGGGCAAACGCTACCCGATGGGCGACACCGTGGTGGACGCGTTGGTCGATGCTTCGTTCGTGCTGAGCGAGGGCGAGGCCGTGGCGATTCTAGGGCCTTCGGGCTCGGGCAAATCCACACTCATGCACTTGCTGGGCTTTCTCGATTCGCCCAGCTCGGGCGAGATCTTGTTCGAGGGCAGGCCGGTGGCGGCCTTGACCGAACGGCAACGTGCCCGAGTGCGGGCGGAGAAAATCGGGTTCGTTTTTCAGGCGTTCAATTTGCTGCCCCGGTTGACGGTGCGCGCCAATGTCGCCCTGCCGCTGGCCTACCTTGGCCACCCGCCGCCCGACGCCGAGGCAAGGGTGGATCGTGCGCTCGCCTTGGTGGGGATGAGCAACCGCGCCCATCACAAACCGGGCGAGCTTTCGGGCGGACAGCGCCAGCGCGTGGCCATCGCGCGCGCGCTGGTGAACGAGCCGCGCATCCTCCTCGCCGACGAGCCGACCGGAAACCTCGATACCAAGACGGCCGCTGCGATCTTGGAGTTGTTTCAAGAGCTCAACCGCCAGGGGCGCACGATCGTGGTGGTCACGCACTCGCCGGAAATCGCGGGGCACTTTCGCCGCCAGTTGCACGTGCTCGACGGGCGCGTGGCCGAGAAAGGAGCCGCGTCATGAGACCTTTGCTCTCTGGGTTGGTTAATGGATTCGCCGAGATATGGGGGCACAAACTGCGCTCCCTGCTGACCATCAGTTGCGTGATGCTCGGCGTGGCCTCCCTGGTGGTGACCACCGGATTCATGGAGGGATTTTTCGACAACTGGGAGACCTCGCTGCAGGAGCAGGGTGGCATCGAAAAGATCTCGAGTCTGGCGCAGGGGGTAAAAGAGCGTCAGGCGCCCTTCGCGGCGGTCTCGCCCGGGCTTACGCCGGCGGACGCGCTTGCCTTGGCGGCGCTCGCCCCGCAGATCGCGGTGATATCGCCGGAGATCGAGGCCTCCCGTCCTAAATTGAGCCGGGGGGCGCGCACCTATGATCGCAGACGCGGCGCGCGGGTGCAGGGCGTGACCAACGCCATTTTTGAAATCAACCGCTTCGAAGTCGCCTCGGGGCGCATGTTTTCCGACCTCGATATGCATGACCACGCCGATGTCATCATCATCGGCACGCGCGTGCGCGACGCGCTTTTTGCGCCGGGCGAGGAGGCCTTGGGCGCGCTCATCGACGTGAATGATCGTCCGTTCCGCGTGATCGGCGTTTTGCGGAACTACGAACGCTTTTGGGGCACCTACAATACGCTAGATTCGAAGAACGAGGTCGCCTTCGTGCCCCTGACCACGATGGCGGCGAAGATCCAGCGCTCGGATCGCCTGTCCTTTCTCAACATGAAGGCGGCGGATGTCACCCGTTTGCGCGAGACCGTCGATACCGCCTCCAATGTGTTGGCGCAGACACATCGCGGGATCATCGATTTCGATGTGCGCACCAGCGAGGAACAGCTCGCCAGCTATGCCAGCACGAAGGCGGGTTTCGTCATAGGCGGAGGCGCGATAGCCGGCATTTCCCTGTTGGTGAGCGGCATCGGCATTATGAATCTCATGCTGGCGTCGATCAACGAACGCGTCCGCGAGATCGGCATCCGAAAAGCGATCGGCGCCACCCCGTTGGATATTTTTAGCCAGTTCGTGGCCGAAGCCGTCACGCTCAGCCTGCTCGGTGGTCTGGTCGGCGTGGCGTTGGCGGTGGTGGCCATCCAAGGCCTCGCGGCGGTGATACCGCCGGGAAGCGCCCCCGTGTTGGCCCCTTCCGCCTTTGTGGTGGGCTTTGTGTTCAGCGTGACCTCGGGCGTGTTGGCGGGAATCTACCCGGCGGCCAAGGCGGCTAAACTCGATCCCATCGAAGCGTTGCGCTACGAATAAAGGTGACGGGAACTGCGGAAGCGTGCTGCCAAATGCGCTACGGGGCGGGCCCCCAGCGATTGGTAAACGGATAATAGATAAACAAGGGCCTGCCCACGATGTCTTTGCCCGCCACGGTGCCCCAGTAGCGCCCATCGAGGCTGTTGGCGGAGTTATCGCCCAAGGCCATGTATTGTCCGGCTTCCAGGGTGACCTCGGCTCCATTACGGAACAGACCTTCGTCCCGGTAGCCCGAGTATCGCTCAAGCTGCTTGGCGTTTAAGTCAAAGGCATCTGAACCGGTGATCGGTGCTCCGTTGCGGAAAAGCGTGTAATCGGCGATGCGAAGGCGATCCCCGGGCAAGCCGGTGAGGCGTTTGATATAGTAGCTCTCCACCTGTTTGCCGGTCACGCGGTCACGCATGTAGGGGCTGTCTATATGATCCGTTCTGAATACGAAACCGTCGCCTACGCTTGGCCGGACGAAGTGGTAGCTCACGCGGTCCACAAAGAGCTGGTCCCCCGTGAGAATATCGAAGGACAGCATGCGTTCGCCCGCTTTTACCTGCCGTCCGGTTTTCACAAATTGCGCGGTGAAAGTTCCGCCCGCCGTCCTGATTTCTCGGACCACCACCTCTCCCTTGGAAAGTTTATCTCTAACGATTTCGGAAAGCGGCCTGTGGTCATCGGGAAAGTAGGCGTCTCGCAGCACCCAATCCATGTCGAAATCCAGCGGCACCCTCACCGAGGCGGTGCGCTGTCCGGCGAAGAGGGTGTATTCGCGGAGTTTGGTGGGTAAAACAAACCACGAGCGTCCAGAAACTTCGGCGTGGGCCACCACGCCGCGACCGCCGTTGGCTCCGATCGGCAGCAAAACCTCTCCGCTATCGGGCGCGTCAACGCGGCGCGACTGCGCTCCCGTGGTAATAAAACGAAACGCGCGCTCCGCGGATCCGGGCTCGTTGTCCGCATTTTGATAAACCTGCCCGGTCATGCCGTAATAGGACGGCCACATCGAGTTGGTCGGGATTTTGAAGGGCTGAATATAAAACGCCCTTAGGCCCAGAATCACAATCGCCGCGACGAGGAAAAATTCCACGTTCTCGACCAATCCGGATTTGGGGTAGTGCGCACCGCCTGTTTTGCGCAAGGTGGCCTCCAAACTGTCGATGCCCAGCTTAAGGGCCGCGCTATCGGCTTTCTCCCGCAGCAACTTGCGCAAATCTCCGCACGCCCGCTGGAGGTTTTCCAAATCCGCCTGCGGCAACACATCGCGCCTGTAGCGCTCCACCTTGTCCGCAAGTTCGATCCAATCGGCGGCCAGCTGCCTTACTTTCTGTTTCTGGGAGGTGAAAATGCCAAACATGGGATTGGTGCTTCGCGTGAATTGTCGCGTGTTT
>JALOTV010000246.1 GCA_025457685.1 Opitutaceae bacterium | reverse complement strand
TGGGGATGAACGACGCGGCCCTCGCGCACGGACATCTCGGCGAGCTGCGACGGGGTGAAGGCGAGGAAGTCGTAGCCAGGCGGCGGCAGGTCCGGCTGGTTTGGCATACGGTAACCCATGTCGTCATCGACGAGGACTCCGATGTCGGTGACGGTGCGACCTCGCTGAAGAAGAAACTGGCTGCGTGTGAGGTAGCTTATCCACGCATCGGCGTAGGGCCACCAGGTGTTGAGCCGGCCAAAGTGCGTGCCGTAGCGGCCGAGCGAGAAACCGGGCGCGGCCGCGGTGACGGGCTGATGCGTGTAGTGGTGGAAGATGAAGCGATTCACGCCGAGCGCGAAAGCGTAGTCGCCGGGCTTCTTGAGCGTGGAGGGAATGGCCTGGAATTTTCCGTCCTCGGGTTTGGCGGTGAACGACTCGGCGCCGACGATCGGACGCCCGAAAAACGCCGCGGCGGATACGGTGAGTTTGATGCTCTTGGCGCGCCTTTCGACGCCTTGCATCCAGAACTCGTTCATCGGCACGTCCACGTGGCGGTTATTCGTGACGGGATTGAGGGGGCCGCCCTGCGATTCCGAGTAAACCTGGAGCCCGCGCGCCGCGGCCAGCCGCCGAATCGTGCCGAAATAATTTTCGGTGAAGAGATGATCGAGCACATTGCGAAAATCCCACAGCACCGCCTCGGACTGATTCTGGGATTCGAGGATGCGTCCGGTGAGCAAAGGCAGCCAGGGGATGAAGTCGTAGCCTTTTAGCGCGGCGAAGTCGGCGGGGAATTTTTCCGTCCAGTTCTGCATGCCGGCCTCGAAGCTGTCGTAGAGCACGCCCTTCAGCGTGGTGCCGGCGAGCGGCCCGGCCTCGCGGATGATGCGGCCGAGGGACTGCTCGAATTGGTAGGTGACCGTGTCGACGTCTAGCTTGTTGGCCTCGTAGCCGTAGCCCTCCGGCTGCGCCGGGTGGACGGTGGAGCCGGTGGGCGTGTATCCAAAACGTATTACAACCCATTCGCCCTCGGGCAGGGTGGCGGACAGGCGTCCCTGCGCATCCATTTTGTCCGAGAGGTTGAGAACCTGGCTCAAGGGTATGCCAGGCTTATCGGACATGGGCGGGCGAACCGTGGGCAGGGGTTGCGCGAAAATTTTTTGGGGCAGTTTCTGGAGTCGTTCCGATGTCTTCGGCACCGCGATGACGGCCAGATCCCAATAGTGCGGGAGTTTCGTTTTGGGCTTCGGAACATCGAGGGATATCTCGCCGCCCCGGGTCTCCGTTTCGCTCCAGACGACGACCTTCATGCCCTGCTCCGGTTTGATCCAGGGGCCGCCGCTGCCGGACCAGCCCGCGCTGTTGGCTACGGAGATTTCGAGGCCGAGCTCGGCCGCGGTTTTCAGCGCATACTGAATGTGCTCGTGCCAGGAGTCGGTGCCGTAGCGCACGGGCCCTTTCGGCAGGTAGATCGCGCAATCGAGAATTTGCGCGCCGCCGATGCCCACGCGTTTCATGTCCTCGAGATCGGCGCGTATGCCTTCCTTGGTGATGTTTCCGTTGATCCAGTGCCACCAGACGAGCGGCTTGGCTTCGCCTGACGGGTTGGCAAAGCCGGCTTCGAGATCGACGGCGCGCGAGGGGAGCGGTGCACCGAGCAGGATAGAAAAAAGCAGAAGCGCGGAACGGGGGAGGGTGCGTAGTTTCACAGCGGGGTAAGTGGTTTTTCGGGGAACAGGGGGAGCCGACGACGATGGCACCGCGTGGGTGGTGGTGGCGTTTTCAGGCCCAAGGCGGGGCCGTCGATTTTGTCCGTGCCGGAATCGAGTAACGCCAACCGAACATAACGACTATCCGAGACGAGTGGCCTTGGGAAAACCGAGGCCTGGCGCGGCGGAGGCTTGCCGTGCAAGGCGAGTCGGGCCTCATGCGCGAGATGAGGGGCAGTCCGCCTACCGTCACGGGGACGCGACTCGGACCGGCCATCGGCATACCGCCTAGAGCCATCTGTGAGGGCGGCTTCCGGCCACTGCGGAGGGCGGCGGCGACTAGATAGCGCGGCGCCATCCAGAATGCCCCCAGGGGTGGCAGGGTTTATGGCGTTTTGATGGGGGTGGAAAAGAACGGGCAATCCGAGCAGTGGAAAACGTTTACGAAGAATCAAGGTAATTATCGTTAACGTTTACGAATGGGGCCAATATTCGCCGCCGCAGCGGGCTGGGCGGCGAGGCAGACGCAAGCGAGGCTGTCGAGGGAGGCGGGCATGGCGCGATCCTGGCAGGGCTTAGCTTGGGCCGGGGCAAGGGGCGCGGCGCGGGGTGCTAGGTGGCGGGGAAAGTTTTTTGGGGAATTTGGATAAGAAAACGCGAGGTGGCGGGTTGTTGTCTTTGGACATCCCCGTGCATCCCCTCCGTCACCACCCCATGCGCCTCGCTCGCTCCGCCGATGATGAAACCGATCTGCTCGCGTTGGCGCGGCGGGAGCATGAGGCGCGGCTGACGCGCTACGCGCGCAGGCTCCTGCACGATGCGGCCCGGGCGGGCGACGCGGTGCAGGAGACCTTCCTCGCGCTGGCGCGTCAGCCGGCGGAGCCCGATTTGCGGCCGCGGCTGGCGGCGTGGTTGTTCACGGTGTGCCGGCGCAAGGCGCTGAATCAGATCCGGGCGGACGCGAGGCTCGAGGCCTTTGAACACCACGCGCCAGGTCTGGCGGCGGACGAAGCGAGCCCGGTGGCGAGTCTGGAGGCGAAGGAGGACCGGCAGGAGCTGCTCGCGCTGGTGGCGCGCCTGCCGGAGCGGCAACGCGAGGTGGTGCGGCTGCGTTACCAGGAGGGGTTTAGTTATCAGGAAATCGCGGCGATCACGGAGCACAGCGTGAACCACGTCGGGGTGTTGCTGCACCAGGCCCTGCAAGCCCTGCGCCGAGCCTGGCCGACGGAGGGCGCGGGCTGAGGACGCGAGCCCGCGAGGCGCCACGCGATGAGATGAAACCACGAACGAACTTTTTCCCCTGCACGCCATGATTTCTCCCGATGATCCCCGACTGACCGCGTTTGCCTCCGGCGACCTTGCGCCCGAGGAGGCGGCGCGTTTCGAGAACGAGTTGGCGCGCGATCCGGCGGCGCGGGCGGAGGTGGCGCGGCTGCGCGCCTTGCAGGCGCAGTTGCGGGAGGCCTTCGCGGCGGAGGACGACGAGGCGGAGGTGAAAGCGGAAGCGGCGGCTCTTGCCGATGGCGCGGAGCGGGGCGTGCCTCGGCTGCCCGCGTGGATGCATCGGCTGGCGGCGGCGGTGTGTGTGGTGCTGATGGCGGGGGCGGTGTTGTTTCCGACCGTGGGCAAGGTGCGGGAGACGGCGCGCCGGACGGTGGACTCAAGCAACCTGCGGCAGATCGGGCAGGCGTCGTTGATCTATGCTTCGGAGCACAAGGACCGGATGCCCGGCGCGGAGGCGGCGGATGTGTGGGACTACGCGCGACTGGTGGCGCGAGACGGTGGGCTGAACGATGCGACCATTTGGGTGGTCGGCGCCGATCCGGGTGCGGCGGAGCAAATCGGACGCTTGAGCACGGTGCTGACCGAGGACCGGAGCGCGTTGGAGCCGGAGTTCAAAAAACTGAAGCCCTCTTGGGCGGTGGCGTTGGGCGAAATCGCCGCAAACTCGCCTGCGACCACGCCGATCGCGTGGACGCGCGGCTTGCAGCCGGACGGCACTTGGGCGGCGCACAGCCCCTACGGGACCGAGGGCGGACATGTGGTTTTTCTGGGCGGAAACGTGACCTTCTATCGCAACGCCAAGAACGCGTTTATCGCTCGTGACGGCACCATGACGAGCAATGTGCTGGATGCTCTTCCGGAGGGCGCGCGCATCGCGGAATACACGCCGACCGAGCAGGAAAAAACCGAGTGGGCGCGGTCGGGACGGATCTACCGGGCGCAGCGAGATTTTGAGCGAAACGTCGCGCCTCTGGCAGTCAGCGCGGCATGGGTGGCGGCGCTTGCGGTGCTGGTGGTGCAGGCACTGCGCCGGCGCTGGCCGTGGTCGCTTGTGGTGTGGTTTTTGGTGATCTCGTTTCTCGTGGCCGTGCTCACGCCGACGGTAGCACGGTGCTGAGGCGGGCGATGAGCGCGGGGAGCTCGCGCAGGGAGGCCAAGTTGAAGAAGCGGCCGGGGGCCTCGGGCGGGGTGGCGAGTTTCTCGTGTTCCCAAGTGAGCGGGTAGGGGATGTGGGCGGCGAGGCCGCCGAGGCGGAGGACGGGGGCGATGTCGGATTTGAGGGAGTTGCCCACCATGAGGAAACGATCCGGGGCGATGCCGTGGCGGGCCAGCACGCGGGCGTAGGTGGCGTCGTCCTTCTCGCTCACGACCTCGGTGGCGAGGAAGTGGGGGGCGAGGCCGGAGGCGGCGATCTTGCGCTCCTGGTGGTGGAGGTCGCCCTTGGTGATGAGGACCATGCGGTGGCCGGAGGCGGCGAGGGTGGCAAGCACGTCGGGCACGGACTCGAGCAGTTCGACGGGGTGGGCGAGGATGTCGCGACCGAGGGCGAGCAGCTCGTGTAGTTTCTTGGCGGATACGCGACCGGCCGTGAGCTCGATGGCGGTCTCGATGGCGGAGAGGGTGAAGCCCTTGGCGCCGTAGCCGTAGAGCGGGAGGTTGCGCAGCTCGGTGGCGTAGAGGGCGCGCTCGACGGTGGCGGGGTCGTGGTGGGCGGCGAGGAGGGCGTGAAACTTGGCGTGGGCGGCGGCGAAGAGCGTCTCGTTGTGCCAGAGGGTGTCGTCGGCGTCGAAACCGAGGGCGAGGGGAGCGATGGCGGTCATGTTTTTCGGAGATTGCCCACGAAAGGACACGAAAGGGCACGAAAAGAAAGCGGCGTCGTGCGGGCTGGAAGCGTCCTGCGGGGAAAAGGCCAGGCGTGCCGATAGCCTGAAATCGGATTCGAATCCCCCGGCTGGTCGGTCGGCTCGACCACGCATAAATTGGCGAAAATACTTTGCGAGAAACGG
>JALOTV010000245.1 GCA_025457685.1 Opitutaceae bacterium | reverse complement strand
GACGCCGGCTGGCGCGCGGGCGGGCGTTTCGGCGGCGAGCCCGAGGCGCGCAAGGCCTACGAAACCTACCTCGCCGAGGTCGGCTTGGATGAGGCGCGGTGGGAGGAGCTCGGGCTTAGGGGCCTCTCAAAAGGCTGGGCTATAGGCACTTAAGGCTGGCGACGCACCATTGCGAAGGAGCATGCCCAGCTCGCGCTTAATCCGGGGTTGGAGCGCGAGGAGGTGCGCGAGATGCGCGAGCTGACGTGGGAACAGGCGGTCGCGGATGGCTTGCGCGCGGCGCATCGCACAGAGGAGCAGCTGAATACACGGCCTATGTCTCAGCCATGGAAACTTGAGCTGGCCGATCACGTGCAGCGCAAAGCGGGGGCCTCGGTCGCGTGGCTGGCTGCCCGGTTAAAACTTGGCCGCGCCGACAGTCTTCGCAGCCAACTCAGCCGTTTCCGCCGAGTAAATCTGCAACAAAACTCGGCCTGACCCCATTATTGCGGGTTCGTTAAATTCGCTTGGAGCAATAGATAACGTGACGAGGGAAAAACCTTGAGGTGTGGTATACTTTATGCTTTTACATATTATTTATGAAATTTTCTGTCCTTTCTAATGCCTCGGCTCGGCTTATTCGCCCGGTGCGTCTTTGGAATTTTCTCGGAACTTTGGGTTTTCTGGGGGCCGTATCATTGCCGGGTAGTGCTCAACAAATCCTTCTTTCGCCGGGGAATCTGATCGGTGGAGGTGCTTCCTACTACGGTTCTTTCGATTCCGGGGTTTATAGTGCAGATAAGGTCCTTAATCAACAAACCGGGGCGATTACCGATATTCAGGGATATGACATGTGGCTGGGCGAGGATGGTGCCAGTTCCGGTTACTTTGTGTTGGATCTGGGGGCCGCCTATAAGCTTGACCGCATCGACCTTGTTAACACGCACAATGAATTTTACAATGATAGGGGAACTGATGCGTTTACTATTTTGGTATCAAACAGCATTACGGACGCCGGCGAAGTAACGGAGGGAGTTCCCCTTGGGATGGACCTTGTTTCCCCGGTGACGCTACTAACCGGAACCCTCACGTTCTGGTTATATGAAGAAACTCCGGTCATAGACGTTTTCTCTTCTTCGAGCTTCGTGTCCGGTGCCAGTGGCACCGCTTGGCGATATTTGTTGTTCCGCTTTGATTCGATAAACGGAGGTGCCGGGGGTGGTCTTAACGAAATTCGTCTTTACACGGCTATTCCCGAGCCGTCGACGTTTGCTTTGCTCGCAGGCGTAGCGTGTTTGGGCCTCGCCGCGATGAGGCGCCCGCGCCGGGGCTGAACCCAAATCAAAAGCCAAGGCCAAGCGGATGGGGGCAGGTAACATGAGCGGCAACTAAGGGAAGAAGCCGCGCATACTGGCGGTGCATGATACCCTTGGCGTCGCCATGAACTACACCGGGATCGATTATCATAAATAGTCTTCGGTGGCCTGCACGCTCGACGGGTAGGGCGGCCTTGTGAAGCAAGCCCGCATCGACCAAAACGCGCCGGAAGCCTTCGCCGCCTACTTCGAGGCCTTGGACGGCCCGAGCGAAGCGGTGATTGAGGCGTGTTGGAACTGGGCCTATCTTTACGGGTTCGAATCTCGGCCGCTGAGCTCGCTTGAGGCGGCAAGCTTACCGGAGAGTTCAGCCGGCAGAAAAACATCCGTGCCGGGTTGGAGCGTGTTGCGCAAAAGCAGATCGACCTCGCTGAAGCTGATCGAGACGGAGGCGCGGATGGGCTCGGGGTTTTGCAGCGCGAGCTCGAGGATGCCGGGCGGAGCTTTGCTCACCACGATGCGCCCACGCAGAGAGGTGAGCACGCGATTGCGGATGCGCTCGGAAAGGGACCGCGAGTCGGCGTCGACGGCCCGCCAAGTGAACTGCCAACTGGCCGTGAGCGCGGTCTCCTCGAGGCGCTGAAACTCCAGCGTGGCGAGCAGGGCGCGGGCGCGCGCGACACGCTCGGCGGGCGAGGTTCTTTCCCGCCGCGTCTCGCGCTCGGCGCGCTCCGCGAGGTGAGCGGCCTGTTCCTGGGCGCTGGCGGGAGCGCCGTCCTTGGCGAGCAAAACGCTCTGCTCACGAACGGGGCGCGCGGGGTCCCAAAGGTATTCCTCGGAGCCGTCTTCGGTGACGCTCACGTAGACCCACGACCAGTTTTGCTGCGGGCGCCCGAAAAGTGTCTTGGCCGCAGCCGCAATCTCGGGCGGCCAGGTGGCGACGATGTCGGCGTAGTGGGAAAAGTCGGACGGATCCGCGGCGGATTCGAGGGAGGGGGCCGGTGCACGTGGGTGATGCGCGGTGCCGGCGGGCCGATGGGGGCCATCGGCGCTAAGGAGAGCCGGGCAAAAAATCAGCGCGAGCCATGCCAAGCCAAGCGCGAGCGCGGCGGTCCCGTGCGTCGAAAAATAGGCTGCTTTCGGCATGCCGCGAAAGAGTGGCATGCATCCCGTCCCTAGACAAGTGACCGGCATCGGTTGATGCCGTGGCTCATCTGGGGCGATGTGCCACGGCGACGCCACGTCGCGCTCCTTGTCCTGCCGCTTTCTCTTTCAGGGGTTCGGCGGGGTTGCGTTTTGCCAAGGTATTTTGGCCTGATTGTGTCACCTCTCTCCCCGGACTATCTGTTACCTATCTGTCCGGATAGAACCAGTCCGGCTCTACCCCAATCAACCTGCCATGAAAGCCTTGGCGCTCCTCCTCTGCCTCTCTCTCGCTGCCCGGGCCCAGCTCCCGGACTCGTCCTCCCTCGTCGGCGATCGTCAAGCTCCGCCGGGATCCGCATTCGCTCCCACCTCCAGACCCGGCACCCAGGCAATCGCGCAAGCCGCCCGCCCTGGTCCGCCGACGACGCATCTCGTATCCACTCCGCACTACCAAGTTCGTATCGCGGATCCGGGCTTCCGCTTGGAGATCTCGACGGCCAAGGGCATCGCCCTGCCGGCCGATGCGAGCGCGGGTTTATTTTTTGCCGGCCATCCGGCGGTCTCGTCCGAGGAAATTTACCGCGCCGACGGGGTGGTGCGGTTTCGTGTCACCAATCAAAACGGCCAGACCGCCTTGGCGGAGTTGCAGGCCCGCGCCCACACCCTTGCGGTCACCCTCACGCATGAGAGCGGCCAGCCCGGCCCCATCACCTTGCGCACCGGCAGCCCCGGGCCCGCCTACGGGCTCGGCGATCTCGGCGCGTGGGAACCCAACGCCAACCTCGCCACCGAACAGAAAACCTACCCGATCCGGCACGACGGCGGCCGGCATCGTTGGCTCAGTAGCTTTCTGATTTTTCCCCGGAGTGGCGTGGCAGGCGCGTGCTTCGAACGTCAGGGCGGCGAGATCAGCATCGGGCCGGAAAGCTACGGCATGAGCAACCGCTCCGCCGTGAGCCAACGTTTTTATTATTTCGTCGGCTCCATGGAGGAAATCTACGCCGCCTGGCGCGAGGTCCGCATCGCCGAGGGCTATCCCGGCGTGGCGCCGCAGATGGACGGCTTCGAGCTCGGGTTTGAGACGTGGGACCGCTTGCGCTGGCACACCAACGCCGCCACCGCGATGGAGGCCATTCAGCAGTTTCTGGACAACGGCTACCGCATCCGCTGGGCGGTCACCGGCTCGGGCTTCTGGCAGCCGCGCGGCACGACCACGAGCTTCGGGCGCTTCGACGCGCAAAAGTATCCCGATACCCAGCCTCCGCTTCCGCCCGATTTTGGCGACTGGTGCCGGGCGCGCGGGATCCGCTGGCTGATCGGCCAGCGCATCAATTTCGTGCCTCCCGGCGGTCCGTTTTCCAGCAAGCCCGGCGAGTCGGGCGCGTCGATTTTTGACACCAGCCCGAACGCGCAGGAGGGCATAGCCGGCGGCTATTTTCTCAAGGACGCGTCTGGCGACTTCGTGAAGACAAAATCGAAATACTTCCCGACCGTGCCCTGCCTGCTGCTCGACGGCAATGTCCCGGGCGCGGCGGCGTGGTTCAAAAATCTCTACGACCAGTGGGGCGTGGATGGGGTGAAGGAGGACACGATGATGGCCGTGCCCGACCACACGATTTTCAACGCGCCCATGCACGCCATCGCCGCGAGTGGCGACCTGGTGATGGACCGCTGCGGCGCCTACACGTCCCCCGGCACGCTCACGCGGATCGAGGACACCTTTGGCGCCAAGTCCATGACCCTGCGCAGCCCGATCAACTACCTGCAACTCGCCGCCTCCGCCGCGCCCAATGTTTACTCCGACACCCTCGGCTTTGGCGGCATGGGCAACGTGACCTCGACCCTGCGCCATGCATGGATGCTCGCGCTCACCGCGGGCATGGCCGTCTCGGACAGCCCGTGGCACCGCAACTGGTCGGACGCCGACCAGGCGAAACTCAAGAAGGCCGTCGATTTTCACTACCAGATCGGCCCCTACCTCCACAGCAGCGCGGTGGATAGCCACGCGACCGGCTATCCGCACACCTTGACGCCGCTGCCCATCGCCTTCCCCGACGATCCTGCCACCCACGATCTGGCGAGCAGCCGGAAGCAACAATTCCAGTGGATGATCGGCCCCTCCCTGCTGGCCGCCCCGCTCCTGCACGACGACTACGCGAGCTCCCACAAAACAAACATCTACCTGCCCGCCGGCACCTGGATCGATATCGGGACCGGCGATGTCCACACCGGCCCCAAGACACTCACCGATTTTGAACTGCCGCTGGACAAGATCCCCGTCTTCGTCGGCGGCAAAGGCGTGTATGTCGCCCGGCTCGACGAGACCTCGCCGCTTCAGGCGGTGGTGTTCCCCATCGCGACCGGCGGCTCGCGCTACACCTTCACGCACCCCGACGGACTGTCGACCAGCACGGTCGTCAACGACAACACCGGCTGGAATCGCGCCACGCTGAAGGTCACGAACACGCACACGGGCGCGGACGAAACCTTCACCGTGGACCCGTGCACCGGGGCGATCCGGTTTAACCTGCTCCCCGGTCATGCCTACACGCTCAGCGGCGGCCAGTGACGGGTTCGATCCGGAGGAGTAGGGAAGGGTGTGGAGTGCAAACTCACGCCGCGGTCGGCTTGGCGGTCGCCAGCATGCCGAGCAGGATACGCAGGGCGCGGATTTCGGCGGGCGTCACGGCAATGTGCTTGGGATAGCGCCAGCCAAAACACGCCAGCAGGCGGCTGCCGGTGCGGTCGCCGGCGGGCACGATCAGGCAGGCGCGGAGATTGATCTCGGGTTTGAACCAGGCGGGGAGGTGCGGGCGGATGAGCAGGTCGAGCGAATCGTGGATGCGGACGCATTCGTTTTGGCGGGCGGCCACGCCGAAGATGCTGCGCTCGCCGAGGGTGAAGCGCGCCGAGCCGGGCCGGAGCGCGCTTTGGTCGCCGACATCGAGCACGTAGACCTCGCGGGCTTGTTCGCGAAAGAGGCGGACGCTTTCGGGTTTCCAGCAGAGGTCGATGGTCTGCTGCACGAGCGCGAGCAGGCCGCGCGGTTTGTCGGTCTTGCCGTCCGAGGCGAGGATGACGCCGGCCTCGGCGATCGCCTCCATGAGCACGTCCAAAGTGGAGTGGGCGGTTTCCGTCCGGACGAAAAACTCGGGCGCGGGTTCGGCGCGCGCATCGGTCTGGGGCGGTGACGAAGGCGAGTCGCGCGGCGGCGTATCGCGCGTCGGGCTGGCGGAGGGCGAGGCCGGGGCGGATGCGACATCGGCGGTGGGCGGAGCCGAGAAGCGGCGCGATAGCTGGCGGGCGGCGGGGCCGATGCCGAAGGAGCGGCCAAACACGTCGAAGCGTTGCTCGGTCTGGGCCATCATATCGCGGAAGGACTCCGCGGTGAGCCGAAGGGGTTCTTGAAACGTGGTGCGCACGCGGGCGAGGCCGGTCTGGTATTCCTCGGGGGTGACGGCGTCGTCCATCACCAGCTCCGCGATCTGTCTGCCCATCTCCGAGGCGAGCAGGAGCTGGGTGGACGGGGAGTCCTTGGCCGAGGTCAGCAGCGCGGGGGAGAAGGGTTGCAGCGAGCTTAGCAAAGCGGACGGGAACTGCATCGTTTTTAGATGCTCGACGCCGACCTCGTGGGCGGTGAGGCCGAAGAGTTTCCGGCAGGCCAGATTGAAGTCGCCGAGGGTGCGGCGCTCGCCGAGGGCGCGTTGGTAGTCCTCGGGCAAAAAGGCGGCGAGGAGGAGGTGGCCGAATTGCCGGAGCGAGGCGTAGAGAAAGGCGTATTCCGCGTCATCGCGACCCTTGAGCTGGGCGTAGGTCTGGGTGAGCAGGCTGTTGGCGAGGGCCACGGTGGCGGCCTGGCGGTGAACCTTGGCCGCGCCCGGGCGGCGGAGGTTTTCCATGAGCAGGAGCGATAGGGCGAGGCTCCGGATTTTGTTAAAGCCGACGAGCCGGATGGCGTCCTCGATCGACTCGATGTCGATGAAGGTCTGGTTGTGGCACAGCAGGTTGGCGGCGCGCAGGATCTTGGCGGTGACGATGACGTCCTTCTCGATGATGTCCGCCAGCTCCTGCACGGACACTTTTAGCCCATCGACGGTGAGCGTCTCGATCAGGCGGGCGATCTCGGCCATGCCGGCCACGGTCTCGCCCTCCATGCCTTTGGCGATGGTGGCGAGGGTGCGCCGGGCCAG
>JALOTV010000244.1 GCA_025457685.1 Opitutaceae bacterium | reverse complement strand
CTCCATCTACTCCGCCTCCGAGGTCGCCCGCGAAGAATTCCCCGACCACGACCTCACCGTCCGCGGCGCCGTCTCCATCGGCCGCCGCCTCATGGACCCGCTCGCCGAGCTCGTTAAACTCGACCCCAAATCCATCGGCGTCGGCCAATACCAACACGACGTCGATCAAAACGGCCTCAAGCGCTCCCTCGACGACACCGTCATCTCCTGCGTCAACGGCGTCGGCGTCGAGCTCAACACCGCCTCCAAACAACTCCTCGCCTACGTCTCCGGCCTCAACTCCACCACCGCAGCCGCCATCATCGCGCGCCGCAACGAGAAGGGCCCCTTCTCCTCCCGCGCCGAACTCCTCGAGGTCCCCCGCCTCGGCCCCAAGGCCTTCGAGCAAGCCGCCGGCTTCCTCCGCATCCAGGACGCCGCCCACCCGCTCGACCGCTCCGCCGTCCACCCCGAGCGCTACGCCCTCGTGGAAAAAATGGCCACCGACGTCGGCTGCACCGTCGCCGACCTCCTCGCCGACTCCAAGGCCCGCGCCAAAATCAAACTCGAGAACTACGTCACCGACACCGTCGGCCTGCCCACCCTCAAGGACATCCTCGCCGAGCTCGCCAAACCCGGCCGCGATCCGCGCGCCAAGTTCGAGGCCTTCGCTTTCGACGCCAGCGTCAACAAACCCGAGGACCTCCGCCCCGGCATGAAGCTCCCCGGGTCAACAAACCCGAGGACCTCCGCCCCGGCATGAAGCTCCCCGGCATCGTGACCAACGTCACCGCCTTCGGCGCCTTCGTGGACGTCGGCGTGCACCAGGACGGCCTCGTCCACGTCAGCCAGCTCTCCGATAACTTCGTCAAAGACCCCGCCGAGGTCGTGAAGCCCGGCCAGAAAGTCCACGTCACCGTCACCGACGTCGATCTCCCGCGCAACCGCATCGCCCTATCGATGAAGGCCAACCCGACCATCGGTGCCAAGGTCGGCGGCTCCACCGGCCCCGGCCAACGCCCCGCCGGCGGCGGCAACAACGGCCCGCGCAACTTCAACAGCGCCCCCGCCCGCCCCTCCTCCCCGCCCGCCGCCCTCAACAACGACTGGTTCAGCTCCGCCCTGAATAAAAAACGCTAAACACAAAAACCGGACGCACCCGGCGCCTACGCGCCTACTGCTCCAGCCACCACGCCAGCGCGGCCAGGAACAGCACCAGCACTCCCGCCAGCCCGAGGTAGAGCCCCCACTTCAACGGCCGCGCCACCAGCACCAGCACCGCCCCCGCCACGATCCCCGCGCAGAGCAACACCAGCCAGCGCGGATACACCCGCAGGGGCTCGAAGAATGCGTTGGCCATGACGAGATCCGCGACCATCACCGCGCGACCGTGCGGGCAACAACCTTGCGCGCAACCCACTTCCGCCTTCCCCCCCGCGCCTTCGCCGCTCACTCTGCGCGTTTTTCCTCCCCACCACTATGACCACCTCCATCAAACCTCAGGTTCTCTGCTGGCTCCTCTGCGACGGCGTGCACATCGACCCCGCCACCGGCAAGCACACCATCCTCGGCGTGTTCTCCGCCATCCGCGGCCGCCAGTTCCCGCTCACCCACCCCTTCATGATCTGGTTCCTCACGCTCACCGGCGTCGCCGCCGGCAAGCATAAGATCAAGATCTCCCTCGGCCTCGCCGCCGACTCCATGAGCACTCTCCTCGACCGCGAGTTCGAGTCCCAAGGCCCCGTGCAGCGCATCAACCTCATCAACGACGTGCGCAACCTCGCCTTCCCCGCCCCCGGCGACTACTCCATCCAGATCGAGGTCGATGAAGAGGTCCTCCTCGTTACCACCCTCACCGTGGCCAACTAATCCCGCCTCGCCCGCGCCTCCTTTCTCCCGCGCCGCGCTCCCACCGAGCGCGGCGTTTTCTTGCCCGCATCCCGTCCGTTTGCCCCTCTCCTCTTCCGCCGCTCTGTCGCTCTGTCGCTCCGTCCTTCTGTCGCTCTACTCTCCCACCCATGCCTCCTCTCGATCTCCTCGGCCTCGGTTCGCCCATCATGGATCTCACCGCCCACGTGCCCGAATCCTTTCTTGCCACCCTGCGCGGGGACAAAGGCGGCATGGTGCTCGTCGATGCCGATGAGATGGACGGCATCCTCGCCCGCCTGCCCGAGCCTCCCGCCCTCGCCCCCGGCGGCAGCGCCGCCAACGTCATCCGCGTCGCCGCCGGCCTCGGCGCTCGCGCCGGCTTCCTCGGCAAACTCGGCTCCGACTCCACCGCCTCCGCCTACCGCGACCACTCCGCCGGTCTCGGCCTCGATCTCTCCCGTTTTAAAAACCATCCCGCGCGCGCCAACGCCCGTTGCCTCGCCCTCATCACGCCCGACGCCGCCCGCACCATGCGCACCGACCTCGGCGCCGCGCTCACCCTCGACCCCGCCGAGATCACCGCCGCCGATTTCGCCGGCGTGCGCCACGCCCACATCGAGGGCTACCTCGTCTTCAACCAGGCCCTCGCCGACGCCGCCCTCGCCGGCGCCCGCGCCTCCGGCGCCACCGTCTCCCTCGACATCGCCTCCTTCGAGGTCGTGCACGCCGCCCGCGACTGGATGCTCGCCCAACTCCGCGCCGGCGGCATCCACCACGTCTTTGCCAACGAGGACGAGATCCGCGCCCTCTACCCCGATGCCGGCGACGACTACCCCACCCTCGCTCGCCGCCTCGCCGCCGAGGCGCCCGGCCTCGTCGCCATCGTCAAGGTCGGCAAGGACGGCGCGTGGATCGCCCATCGCGACGAGCTCCACCGTATCGCCCCCGTGCCCGCCGCCCGCGTGCTCGATACCAACGGCGCGGGCGACAGCTTCGCCGGCGGCTTCCTCCACGCCTTCCTCAGCGGCTGGTCGCTTCCCCGCTGCGGCCAGCTAGGCGCCCTTCTCGGCGCGGAGTGCGTAGCCCACTCCGGCCCCGCCATCCCCGCCGCGCGCTGGCCCCACATTCACGCGACCCGCGACTCGCTCGCCCGCGCCTGATCGCGCGGCGCGACGTGCCGGACCACGATCCCGCACGCCCCCCCCGCAACCGCAAAAAAGTCCCGACGCCTTCCGGCGTCGGGACTTTTCCTTTTTTCGAATCAGACGGTTCGCGCCGCTCACTCGTTGGCGCCACCGCCGCCGGGACCACCAGGGCCGCCCGGACCACCGGGACGGGGACCGCGCTCACGGGCCTTCGCCATCTTTTCGCGCTGCTCCGGGGTCAGCACCGCGTCGATCTGGGCGCGGTATTTTTCGCGGATGGCCTGCATCGTCTCGCGCATCGCCTCGCGATCAGCGCCCTTGCCCGCCGCCTCGCGGGCCGCCTGCACCTCGGCGCGCTGGGCCTCGAGGATGGGCTTCAGTTTTTCCACCTGCTCGTCGGTCAGGCCGAGACGCTCGCGCATCTCGCCGATGCCGCCGCGGGGACCGCCTTCGGGACGCTCGGGCCGCGCCTTTTTCTCGCCGCCGTTTTCGCCGCCACCTTGCGCATGCGCCGTGGGCGCCAGCATCACGCCCGCGATCAGAAGCAGGCCGCACATCAGACTTTGGAATTTCGCTTTCATGGGTTGGGTATGGGTTTGGATTGTTACGCTATCGGGTTGTCCGTCCTTGGGTTTCGTAAACTTTCTTCGCTCCCGACGGCGCCATCGGTTGCATGCATACGGAGACGGCGACCTCGCGCGGCGGTTACATCGCCGCCCGCCTCGCTTTTTTCACGGCGGCGCTTTTCGCTCCCGCCATGACGCTCGCCCAACGCACCGCCGCCGCCGCCCGCGAGGTGGAGGCCACCCTCCGCCGCCTGCCGCCGCCCGTGCGCGAATTCGCCCGCCAGATCCCCGTGCACTACGAGGCCCGCCCGCCCGCCCACATCCTCGAGGAGGGCTTCCCCGCCGACATTCTCGGCCTCTTCGACGGCTCCGCCCACGGCGAGGAAATCGCCCAGGACCAGCCCATGCCGCCGCAGATCAGCCTCTACCTCGACAACATATGGGAATTCGTCGAACAGGACCGCGAGGCCTTCCTCGCCGAGGTCGGCGTGACCTATCTCCACGAGCTGGGCCACTACTTCGGCTGGGACGAGGACGACCTCGCCGCCCGCGACCTGGACTGAGCCTGCGTATCGACTTTACCAATACACATCCGCCAACCTCTCCCGGCCTCAGCGCGACCCGGACGACGATCGTCGGTAAAAACTGGGCTTCCGCCGCAATCCGCGCTTGCCAAGCCCTCGCCGGAGCGGACCGTTCCCCCTTCTCTTCAGCGACACCCTTTCACGACGACCTCGAACCTCGCTCGTAATGGCCGGCCTCCTCAGCAAACTCCTCGATCCCTCCCGCATCGCCCTCGCGGTCTCCGCGACCAAGCGCACCGCCGCGCTGAACGAGGTCGCGCGCCAGCTCGACGGACACCCCTGCGTCACCAACTACGCCGGCTTTTATCAGGAACTGCTCGCCCGCGACCGCCTCGACACCACCTGTCTCGGCAACGCCATCGCCCTGCCCCACGCCCGCACCGAGCACGTCTCTGACCTGGTGCTCGCCATCGGCCGCAGTCCCGCCGGCGTCGTCTTCGAAAAAGACGGCGAGACCGTCCACCTGCTCTTCGTGCTCGGCACCCCCAAGAGCAACCCCATGGCCTACCTCCAGGTCGTCTCCACCCTCTGCAAGATTTTCAAGGACCCCGCAAATCGCGCCGCCCTGCTCGAGGCCGGCACCCCGGAGGCCTTCGCCGCCGTGCTCAGCCAGGCGGAAGACAAACTCCTCGCGCGCTCCTGAGGCCGACCGCGGCTCTCGTCCGCGCGCCGCCCGCAATCCGGCGCCTTTCGGCTTCCGCCCGCGCTCCGCTCCCGCCAGCGTCTCATTCGCGCGTCCCGCGCGCGCACCTCGCCCAGCCGCATGATCCAATCCTTTATCCTCAGCGACGGCAAAGTCGTCGGCCGCGATCTTGAACTCGAGGCCCTCCGCCTCGTGCGCGGCGACAAGGGCCTGATTCTCTGGGTAAATCTCTCCGAGCCCACGCCGGAGGAGACCAAGGCCATCCTCGAAGGCGTCTTCCAGTTCCACCCGCTCGCCATCGAGGACTGCGTGGCCCCCTCCTCTTTGCCCAAGATCGAGGACTACGAGGACTACCTCTTCGTCGTCATGCACGCGGTCGATTTCAACCGCACCGATAAATTCACCACCACCGAGCTCAACCTGTTCCTCGGCCGCGAATTTCTCGTCACTTTCCATCCCACGCCCCTGAAGTCCGTCGCCACCGTCATCGAGCGCTGCGCCAAGGCCAACGGCATCGTCGCCCGCGGCCCCGACCGCCTCGCCCACCTCGTCCTCGACGCCTTGGTGGACAACTACAAACCCGTCACCGACGAGTTCCGCGCCGAGCTGGAGGAGATCGAGGAAGACGTGCTTGAGGGCAAGGCCACCGACCTCACCGCCCGCCTCCTCGCCGTGCGCGGCGAGTTAAACACCCTACGCGCCACCATCCGCCCCCAGCGCGAGGTCGCCGCCCGCCTCGCCCACGGCGAATCCAAGCTCATCCGTCCGGTCATGCAGCCCTACTATCGCGACTTGCGCGACAACCTAGTGCGCATCGAGGAGACGGCCACCAGCCACGCCGACCAGCTGCTCATCTCCTTCGACCTCCACCTCAGCCGCTCCGACTTCGAGGCCAACGAGGGCATCAAGGTCCTCACCGCCCTC
>JALOTV010000243.1 GCA_025457685.1 Opitutaceae bacterium | reverse complement strand
GGAAATCGTGCCGGCAAACACGCCGCCATCGGCGACGGTCAAGGTGGCGGAGCCGGTATCGCCGGTGAACAAACTGGCGCTGACGGCACTGCCCGCTCCCCTGATCTCAAGAGCGCCGGTGTTTCCCGCGCCCAACAGGAGTATGCCGGAAAATGTGGCGGTGGCACCGTCGGACACCACCAACCGTCCCGCGCCGGGCGCGCCGCCGATGGCCACAGCACCAGCGTGATCAACCCAGGAAGAACCTGCGCCAGTGACGGTGATCGTCCCGCTGCCAGTTCCCTCTTGCCGGCCAAGCCAGAAACCAATCGCCGGGCCGCCGATTCGCGATATGTCGCCGGTGGTCACCAAGGAGCCACCGTCGCTGATCGTCAGCGAGCCGACGGAGTTATACATACCCACCGCGACACCCCAAGCCGTGAGCTGCGTGCCGGCGCCGGTGATAGTCGCGATGGCCGGCCCCGAGGCTTCGCCGACGCCGACGCTAAGAACGCCGTAGGGATAGTCGGGGTAGGAGAGCGTCAGCGTGGCGCCGTTGGTGAGTAGCAGGCCGCCGGCAAGCGGAGCGACGCCGCCGTAGTCGGGGTCGGACCCGATCGAGAGCGTTGTGCCGGTGCTGGCGCCACCGTCGAGGGTGAGCGTCGCGCCGCCCGTGACCACGGAGTAGCCGAGCGCCGTGTCGGTCGAGACCGTGGTGTCGGTCGTGATCGTGGTTTGGGCGCGGAGAGCGGCCGTGGGAGGGATGTCGGCCAAGGCGACGAGTAACACGTGGACGAGCATCCGGCGGCGGCGGCTCGGGGCCGTGCGCTCGGCGCGACGCGACCAATCCCAGGGGGACATCCGGGCGGCGGACGGACGGACAGGGATACGGACGGCTTCGCGTTTCATAGGTATTATACCCTAGATAACAAGGAAACCGGCATAACTGGATGCCACGCTAATAACCCATGCGCACCCCCTACTAAAGTAGGGGGCACTTGGGCGGAGCAGACGTAACGCCGGAGCCGTCGTCCGGCCGGATCAGGAGTGGGCCGCCACCGTGCTCGCGCGTCGGGTGGTGGCCATCGGGGTGCCACCCGCCGGTCTGAGAAGACGGCGCGCCTGCAGCAGGGCGGCGTGGCGATTGTCCGCCCCGAGTTTATCGAAAATCGATTTCACGTGGCCCTTCACGGTGGGAAGGGAAATGCCGAGCACGCTGGCGATTTCGGCGTTGGTCTTGCCGGTGGAGAGGAGGGCGAGCGTATCGGACTCGCGGGGGCTGAAGCCGAGTCGGATAAAGGCCGAGGGATCGGTCATCGAGTGCTCAAAATCCTCAAAAGCCTGGGCGAGCAGGCGGGCGTTGGCCAGGTGGGGCTGCAACTCGATCAGGCGCTCGCGATCTTGCGGCCGGTAGGTGCCGCCTTGTTTTTCCAGACCGAGAAAAAACACCGAGCCGTCCGTCGAAGGCAACAACACCGCCGCGTGGTCGGTGATGCCGGCCAACGCAAAACCCTCGAGGTAGACCGGGGCGGAGTAGAACTCCTCGTCGCTCAAAAAATCGCCGCGCAAGAAGGGTTTTCCGTCGGCCACGCGTGGATCGAAATTGAAGCAGGGATACTTGGCCATGTGGCGGCCAAAGCCTTCCAGCGCCGGCCCCAGCTCGGGCACGAAAGGGTCGAAATCAATGTCCAGCCGGCGCGTCTCCGCCGCGAGCGTGGCAAAGCTGACGATCTGGCAATCCAGCGCCTCGCGCAGCAACCGGGCGCTTCGAGCCCGAAACGACACCATGTCCAAACCAGGGGCGAACAGGGTGGCGACGAAATCGGAAAGCGAGAAAACCGGCAGGCTCATGCGAAGGGGCGAAGGGAGGCGGAGCGTTTTCACGGCAGACAAAATGCCAATCGCAGGAAGTATAAATAAAATTCATGGACCATGCAGAATCTCGTCATGCCTGAGGGTTGACCGTGCGAAGCGCAGGCTGCGCAGACAGACCGTCACGGAGGGAAGACAAGCGAGGACGCTCGCCAAGCAGAGGTTGCCGCGTGCGGCTCCGGCTCACTCGGCCACGGCCGCAGTCCCCTGCCCTCTCGCCCAGTAAGGCGTTTGCTTAAGGGCATCCGGCATGGGGGCGGAATCGGTGCGGAACGGGGAAGCGAAAAAGCCCGCCGCGTTGGCGAGGTTGGCCAGGGTGAAATTCGCCCAGCCGTAGCGGACCGACGCCGGCTTGGCGACCTGCGCGCTGCGCACGATCACCTGATCGCCGCGAATCTCGGCCTCGGCCTCGTGATACTTGCCGTCCGCGCCGGCGACGGTGAAGCCCGTCAGCACGCCATCTTTCGCGCGCAGGGCCTCGGGATCGGCTTGGGGCGGCAGGCCTTTTTTGCGATTCATCACCACCTGCTTCGCGAGCAGGCCGCCACGGGTGTTGGCAAACGTGAGCACGGCCTGGCCGGACTCGAACGTCGCGCCAGCGAGGGCGGGGCCTTCCGCCTGCGCGCGATCGCCGCGAAGGTCCGCGATGGCGACTGCGGCCAGACGCCGGCCCACCTCCGATTTTGCCAGGGGATGGATGTCTTCGAATGGCTCGGTGGCGGCGACCTTGGCCTGGGCTTCGCGCACCCACGCCCAGGACTCGCCGGTGCGATCCATCCCGAACGGATAGGCGGGCAACTGGACAAAATAGAACGGCAGCGCGTCGTCGCGCCAGGCCTCGCGCCACGAGCGAATCAGTCCGCGCAGGGCGGCCTCGTAGCGGACCGGGCTGTGGCCGTTGGCCTCGCCTTGATACCAGATGAAGCCCTTGAGCGGAAAGGCGGTGAGCGGCGCGATCAGACCGTTGTAGAAAATCCACGGGTTCTTCGCGTCGGTGGGTTTGGCGAGGATCTTTTCGTCGGGCGACACCGCACGCACCGCGTGCTCGGGCATCCAGGCCTCGTTGCGGGTGGCGCCATGCGCGGCGTGGATGAGCCCGATCGGCACGTCGAATTCGCGCTGGAGACGATCCGCGAAAACCCAGCCCACCGCGCTGATTTCCTTGGTCTGGCTGGTCGAGCCCTCCGCCCAACCGCCGGCGAACTCCTTGGCTCGCTCGATGTCGGGCGATGGCGCAGGGGTCGGGCGTCCGCCGAGGCGGATGAAACGCACGCGAGGGTTGGTGAACTTCTCCGGGGCGGCGGTGTATTCGGGCACCGCGCGCAGCCGCATGTGCATGTTGGACTGGCCGCTCGCCAGCCACACGTCTCCGACCAGCACATCCTCGAAGACGAGGCGCGAAGGCCCCTCGATGACAAGGCGGTGCGGGCCGCCGGCGGGTAGTGGCGGAAGCACTACACGCCAGCCCGTGGCCGTGATCTGGCCGCTGCTCTGGTGGCCGGCGAGCTCCGCCGTCACCGTGGTGCCGGCGGGGCCACCGAAGCCGGCGACGACGATCTCCTTGTCGCGCTGCAAGACCATGCGGTCGCTGAAGATCCCGTGGGCGCGAAACGCGGCGGGATCCTCGGCAAACAGAAACGCCCCGCTGAAGAGGAAGAACAACAGGGCGAGTCGCGGGAGCATGGCGGTAATCAGCGGAAGTCGGGCAGGTAGGCTTTCTCGGCGTCGAAAAGTTCGAGCGTCATGGCCTTGATCTGCGCCGGCGTGCACACCGCGGCGGTGAGCGGATCGAGCATGAGAGCGTGGATGGCGGCCTCCTTGCTGCGGTGGATGGCGGCCTCGGCGCCGAGGTCGAACATGCCGAGGTTGGTCGCGCAGAGGTTGGCCATGTGGCGCGGCAGGGCGCCGTAGCGGGTGGGGTTGACGCCGTTGCCGTCGATGAGGCAGGCCACCTCGACGCAGGCATCGGACGGCAGGTTGGTGATGAGCTGGCCGGAGCCGCCGCCGTGGTTGTTCATCACATTGCCGTGAATGCGGAAGGGGCTGTCCTTCTCGCGCGCCTCGATGATCCAAGAGGCGTATTCCCAAGAGCGTTTCCAATCGAGGGGCTCGGTGCCTTTGAGCAGGGCGAGGCGGTAATTGTCGGCGCGGCGACGCCAGCCGGGCCAGTTGGTGGAGTAGAAACGCGAGCCGCCGTCGTAGCCTTGGCGCAGCAGATTGCGGCCGGCCTCGCTCTTGCGGTAGTAGGGCAAGTATTCGGAAAGGTGGCCGGAGCTCTCGGTGATGAAGGCACCGAAGTGCAGGCACATGTCTTTGCGGATGAGATCGGTCTCCTTGTAAGTGAGCGGCGGGGTGTCGCCCCGGCCCCAGTCCTTCACGTCGGCGTTGTCGTAGGACGTGAGGCCGGCCTTGCGCTCGCGCTCGGCGGCGGCGAGGTCGGCGGTGAACTTCTTGTAGAGGCGGTCGGTGTAGAGGTTGACGCCCTTGTGCTCGAGCGTGGTGAACCAGGCGAGGTGGTTGATGCCCGCGCACTGCCAATCCATCTCCTCGTAGGGCACGCCGGCGTATTTCGCGAGCAGGTGGCTGGTGCCTTGCACGCTGTGGCAGAGACCCACGACCCGCATCGGGGAGACGCGCGCGGCGGCGGTGCACATCATCGCCATCGGGTTGGTGTAGTTGAGCACGAGGGCGTCCGGGCAGAGGCGCTCGCAGTCGCGCAGCACGGCGAGAAACACCGGGATGGTGCGGAGCGATTTGAAGAGGCCGCCGGGGCCGATGGTGTCGCCGATGCACTGATCGATGCCGTATTTGAGCGGGATGTCGTTGTCGTGCTTCACGCACTCGACGCCGCTCACCTCGATGCAGTTCACGATGTAGTCACTGCCCTTGAGCACCTTCTCGCGGTCGGGCGAGGAGATGACCTTCCAGCGCTTCTCCTGGCCGAGCTTGGTGATGAGCTTGGCGATCAGCTTGTGCATGGTGCGCAGGCGCGCGAGGTCGATGTCCACCAGCGCGACCACGCCGCCCTGGTTGCCGGGGATGCGGAGCACGTCGTTTACGAGGCGGGGGGTGAAACCCGAGCCCGCGCCCAGCATGGTGAGCTTGATGGGGCGCTGCATCTGGCCGGGGAGGCCTTGGGCGGCGGAGTCTTGGGTGTGCGCGGCGTGGCCGGCGAGTTTGGTCTTGGCGGAGGAGGCCATGGTGGGATGTGGGATGAGGGGAAAGGGAGTGGATTACGTGATGCGGAGAAAGAGGGCGTCGTGGGCCTCGAGCGTCACGGTCTCGCCGCAGGCGAGCGGGCGCGCGCCCCAGACGTCGTGGAGGCGGCTCGCAGCGGAAAGTCCGAGAACGGCGGCGGTGATCACGAAATCGGCGGGCGCGGCGGTCCGGTTAAAAACGCCGAGCCAGCCCTTGGCGGCGTCGGCGCGGTCGGGGGTGCGCCAGATGTCGATGCCGCCGTCCCGGCGTATCCGGTTTCCCATTACGCCGTTTTGGTTGCAGGCCAGCATGTCGGGGTCGGTGATCAAGCGGAGCGAGTAGGGATCGAGGGTGGGCAGATCGCCGCCCATCATCAACGGCGAAGCCGCGAGGGCGCGCAGGGTGATGAAGGTGCGCATCTGCGCCCGGGTGAGTTTGGACCAGCGGTGCGTGCCCTTGCCCGCTAGGGCGATGGTCGCGGAGGTGGACGCCTCCGTGCCGATCTCGCCGCCGGGCGGAGACATGAGCTGGAGCTGGCCGAAGGGCAGCATGTCCATGTCGATCCAGAAACCGGGATGTTCGTGGCCCCGCCATTTTTCCCAGGCGGCGAAGCAGGCCTCGATGTCCTTCTGCTCGTCCCAGACGTCGTGGGTGACGCGGAGCATGTTGCCGAGGCGGAAAAACTCGATGGCGGCCGGGTCCACCGCGCCGCCAGGCGAGAGGCTGAGCAGGATGGGTTTTCCCGTTTTGGCGATGGCCTTGGCCAAGGCCTCGACCTCGTCGGGGTGCTCGACGATGTCGTCGTATTTGATCATCTCGACGCCGAGATCGGCGACGTGGCGAATGAGGCCGTCATACCAGGCCTGCGCGCCGGGCTTGGTCATATCGACCCCGTGGCAATAATGGCACCAGGTGCAGTTTTCCTTGGGATCGAAATTGGCGATGTCGCGCGCGGTGTAGGGCGTGCCCTCGATGGGGAGATTCAGCTCACAGGCCTTGCGGGGAATGCCGCGCATGAGGTGCAGGCCGAACTTGAGGCCGTGCTCGCGGCAAAAGCGCACGATGTGCTCGAAGCCGTCGGGGAAGCAGGTCCGCGAAGGCAGAAAGTAGCCGTGCTCGTTCAGGCGGACGTCGCCCGCGTGTTTTTCGGCGGCGTAGCGCGTGCCCGGGCGGAGCGCGTATTCGCCGAACCAGCCGTTATCGATGACGAAGTATTCGTAGCCGTGCGGCCGGAGCCACGCCGCCATGGCGCGGGCGTTGGCCATGGCGGCGGCGTCGTGCAGGTAAACCCCGTAGCTGTTAAAACTGTTCCAGCCCAGGGGCGGCTTTGCGGCCAACAAAGTCCGTCCGTCGATGACGGAGCCATCGACGGACGGCGGTGAACTATCAGCGGCGGAGCTCAAGGATCTCGCCGGTCTCGCTCTTGCCATTCAGGCGGGTGACGGTGATGCGCACCTTGACCTGCTTGCAGTTCTCGGTGAGCGCGGTGGTCCACTCGAACGGGTAGGCCTTGTCGGCATATTTGGTGGTCACGCCGTCGATGCTGATCTCGAGTTCGGCGCTCTTCACCTTGGAGTCGTCCTCGCGCAGGTAAGTGTAGACGTTGCGACGGCCGGGGCCGAAATCGAGGATCATGGAGCGAACATCGCCGACCGTGCCCTCGACGTAGTCCTGGGTCCAGGACTTGGCACGAATCTCGCGACCGGCGCTGAGGCGCGGGCGGGCGTCGGGCACGGTGAGAGCGAGGATGCCGCGGGCGGGCAACTCCACCTCGAAGCGGCCGTTGACCACGTTGATGGGCGCGGCGGGGGCGTTGTTGATCCACACGGTGGCGGTGCGCGTCGCGCCGGAGAGGCCTTCGAAGCGGGCGAGGTCGAGGTTGATCGTCGCGCGCTGGGTTTCCATGGACTCGTTCATCAAGGCGATCGCGAAGGTGGCGCCTTCGCGGGCCGCGATGTGGTTGAGCTCGACGTTGCTGGAGCGGACGAGGCCGGTGGGCATCCACAGGTCGGCGGCGGCGAGATCGTAGAACTTGCCCGGACGGTCGCCGAGGAAGCGGCTCTTCAGGTAGGCGTAGCCCTCGATGTAACGCGACGGGAAGCTGATGCGGTCCTGCGAACGCGCGGTGGCATCGGCCACCAGGTAGTCGAGCAGGATGCTCATGTGCGGCCAGATGTGGTTAAAGTGGAAGGAATTTACGCTGAGCTCGTTGTGCGGACGCAGCGGGTAATCGGCCTTCTCGTAGGCGGTCGTGCGGGCGGTGTTGATGTGATAGCCCGGGAAGTTGAGGTAGCGGCCGATGATGGCGTGACGCGCGATGTCATGCAGGAAGCGATCACCGGTGATTTGGGCGATGCGATGCATCCAGGGCGCGTGGTTGGCCATGAAGATGGCGCGGTGGCCGGCCGAGGTGCCGGAGGATTCGGGCGTGAGGCCGATCTCGGAGAGGCGCCAGGCCGGAACCTTTTCCTCGGCGACCTTCATCTGCGTGTAGCCCTTGCGCTGGAGATACCAGTAGTGGGG
>JALOTV010000242.1 GCA_025457685.1 Opitutaceae bacterium | reverse complement strand
ACCATGGCCTATCCGGAGCCCGACCGGACCACGCCCCACGACGTGATTGCCGTCACCTTCCGCACCCGGCCGGATGCGGCGAAGGCCCCGGCGAATTGAATTTCGCCCACCGGGCCGCGTCGCGTTTCACCGCGCGGCCCACCCACCGACACCGGAATGATCACCACCTGTATTAAATGCCCGGCCGCCCCGCGGGCGGGACATGCGAACCGTTCCGATGCCCCGCCTTTGACGCCCTTTTGTATTCAATGATTAAGCGCCGACTCAAAAAACTCTTCTCCCTCTGCCTGGCCGCATGCTGGCCGGCGCTGCTGCAGGCGGAGGGCTCGGTGGTAGACATCCAGGATCTGCTCAAGCCGCATCATGTCCTGAGCGACTTCACGGTGACCGTGCCGGCATCCGCCAAGCATTCCCTTTCCGGCTCGGGCAAATTGCAGGTATCCGGCAGGCTGAGGGATGGATCGGCGTCGATCACGCTCAGGCCAGAGTCGGGCAGTTGGGATATATCAAAATACTCCTACTTCCGGGTCGATATCACCAACGGAGGCGACAGCCTGATTTGGGTTCGCGGACGCTTGGACAACGCCGAAGCGCTCGATTGGGCCAATAGTTGCTCCAGCATGGCCTATATCCTGCCCGGAGAGCGGGCGACTTTGGCGTTCCCCTTTCCCCGCCCGGACGAGGCGAATGACTCCCCGAAGATCTTCCACCGACAGGACGGTATTCCCAACGGCTTCCGGCGCCACTGGATGAAATTCGATCCAAAGGATGTGCGCGCATGCCATCTGCGCATTCGCTCCGCGTCCGATAAACTAAACCTGAAAGACATCCAGGTGAGCCTCGCCTTTCCTTATGGGGCGGAGGTGAATGCGAAATTGATGGAGCTGCCCTATTTGGACGGGTTTGGCCAGGTGCGGCAGCTCGATTGGCCCAATAAGCTCCATTCCGAGGCGGAATTGTCGCGGCGGGTGATCGATGAGACGAAACGTTTCCAAGCGAGCCCCGGCCCGGCGAGTTTCAATCGTTTTGGCGGATGGAAATCCGGCCCCCAGCTAAAAGCCACGGGCTTCTTTCGGGTGGAGAAATACAAGGGCCGTTGGTGGCTCGTTGATCCCGAAGGCCGACTCTTTTTTTCCCACGGGGCAAACTCGGTGGGCTTTAGTCAACGCACGCCCCACAAAGGCCGGGAGACGCTCTTCGAATGGATGCCGTCATCCGCAACGATGCCCGGTGACATCACCGCGGAAAGCATCCAGTTCATGATCGCGAATGTGCATCGCACCTACGGTCCCGACTGGCAGGCCAAGGCCTACGACCGCGTGCATGCGCGCCTGCGTAATTGGGGAATGAATACGGTCGGCGCGTGGTCCGACGTTTACCTCCATGAAAACCCCAAGACCCCTTACACCCCGATTTTGCACGTCCCCCGGGGAAAACACCGTCTGGTCAGCGGCATAACCGACCCCTTTTGCCCCGACTTCGAAAAGAGTATCGAGGACGGACTGCGTCAGCTGGTGCCCAACCCTCGGGATCCGTGGTGTCTCGGAGTTTTTATCGATAACGAACTCGTTTGGTATGTGGATTTCGTTCACCAGGTGCTGGCGGCCAAGCCGGATTCCCCCGCCCGGCAGGCCGTCTTCGGCTTCCTGAAGGACAAGTATTCGAACATCGGTGCGCTCAACCAGGCATGGGCGACCAGCTACGCCTCGTGGGAGACCTTGGATGCGTTTCCCAAGAACTCGGAAGGTTTCGAGGTCGATCTCAAGGCGCTCAAACTCCTGATCGGGAATCGTTATTATGAAGGGTGCCAAAACGCGATGCGGAGGGTCTTGCCCAATCACCTCTATCTCGGATCGCGCATCCACAAGGCGCCCCCGGAGATCTATGAAGCCTCCACCCGTTACGCGGATGTCTTGAGTGTGAATCGCTATATGCCTTTCGCGGTCACGCATCTCCCCAAGAACTTCGATAAACCCTGTATAGTTTCCGAGTTTCATTTCGTGGCGCCCGACCGGGGCTTGCCGGGCATCGGGCTCACCTACGTCGGCGACCAACTCCAACGCAGCCGTGCGTATGCCGCCTACGTCGTGGATTCCGTTCTACAGCCCAATATCGTCGGCACGCACTGGTTTGCATACGCCGATCAATCCGCGACCGGAAAGATCTCGAGGGGCAAGCCTGCCGTGAATGGCGGCATCGGCCTGGTGGATGTGACCGACACTCCCTATCCCGAGATCACCGCCTACAGCCGAGGCGTGGCCAATATCATGTATGGGCTGGCCGACCGCGAGTCGGCCGATCTCCTGCGCGTATTGGAAGAAGCCTGGCGCACGCAGCCTCCCGTCGGTCCGCGCAAATAATTCCCCGATCCTCTTATTATTAAAACGTGGGCGGCGGACGCCCGACGCCACACCAGTATCATGAAAGTTTTCGCCCTTCCTCCATCGCCGCTGCTGCTCGCCCTGACGTGTCTGTTCGCTCCGGCGATTTATGCGCAAAAGTTTCCCATCTCCATCCCGGCCCATGTCGACTTCAACGGGCCCGCCTCCTTTCCCCTGCGCCATTGGGTGGTGCTCGGAGATTATACGGATGCGGCCGGGCTGTCCGCGCAGGTCGTTAAAACCGGAACCGCCTCGCTGGAAGTAAAGTCCGGCGGTTCCGTCGAGAGCTACCTGAAACTCGAGCCCAACTCGACCTACCAGGTGTCGGTGTGGCTGAAAACCTCCAGCGGAGCCGACGAGGTTCAGATGAACATCAATGGGCTTGGCGAAAATAACATCAGCGTCGCCAGCGCCCTGGCCGACTGGGCGCTGATCGAGAAGACGTTCCACACTGGCGAGGACCAACGCCGCGGCTTGATCGAGTTCAAGAATCCCGCGAACTCCGGCCACAACAGCGCTTGGGTGGACGAACTCAGGATCGAGCGCGTCGGCGACTACACCCCGGAAAAACCGGCCGGTATCAAGCCCTTGCCTCCGAGGAAAATAACCGAGCATCTGGGCCTGAGTTCCCAGCCCGACGAAAAGCTCCAGTGGTTGCTCGATGCGAAATTCGGCATGTTCCTGCATTGGGGCATCTACGCGGGAACGGGCAGGGCGGAATGGGCCATGCACCAGATGAAGATGCGCCCCGAAGACTATCGCCGCTTTGCCTACGCGGAGTCGGGCGACGCCTACTTTTCCGCCGACCGATACGATCCCGCCCAGTGGGCCGAACTGGCCAAGGCCGCGGGCATGAAGTATATGGTCCTCACCGCCATGCACCATGACGGCTATGCCTTGTTTGAGAGCCGGGCCATCGATGCGTTTACCTCCAAGCAGACCCATAATAGAGACTTTATAAAAGAGTATGTGGAGGCGTGTCGCGCCGCCGGCTTGCGGGTCGGGCTTTTCAAAACGCTGATCAATTGGCGCTACCCCGGTTACTACGATTGGACCGGCACGGACTGTAAGCCCAACGTCTTCGGCTACACCACCAACATCGCGCACAAGGAAAACGCCCGGTTGATGAAGGAGGAACTCTACGCGCAGACCAAGGAGTTGATGACCAATTACGGCAAGATCGACATCCTCTTCTGGGACGGGGGATGGCTGGGACAGCAGGGCACCAGCGCGGCGGGTGCGCCGTTCTGGGAATCAGGCAAATACCTGGATCCCAATAACGCCTGGCCGGTGAATCCCTATTTCCAGGATTTTGATAACGAGACCGGCAAGCCGCTCGGCCTCATGGGCATCGTGCGAAAACATCAGCCCGATATCATCGTGAATCCACGTTCGGGCTGGGTCGGAGATATACGCGCCGAGGAGGGGGGGGCGCGCGTGACCGGCCCCATCCGTTCGGAGTATATTTACGAGAAGTGCATGACCGTGGCCCCGGGCTGGGGATACACCAAACATTATGAAAACCCCGAGAAGGTCATGTCCGTGGATGAGATCAAGGAGATGCTCGCGGACTGCGTGGTGCGCAACATGGTCTTCCTGCTCAACGTGGGCCCCAATCGTCGCGGCGAGATTCCGCCCCTGGCGGCCGAACGGTTTCGCGGCATCGGGGCGTGGTTGGAGAAAGTCGGCGATGCCGTTTACCGCACCCGCGGCGGCCCGTGGAACCCCAGGGACGGCGTCCACGGCTTTACCTACAAGGACAATAAAATCTTCGTCTATCTATTCAGCAATTTCACGGGCGATACCTTGACGCTGCCCGCGCTGAACGAGGGGCAGGAGGCCTTGCGCGCGTATCGCGTGTCCGATGGCGCCCCCGTGATGATAAACCAGAACGGCGACCGGGAGGTCACCCTCTCCGGCATCGATCGCGACGACAAGACGGTCACGATCCTCGCCGTGGAACTGAATAAAAACGTCCTGTGAGCCTGGCTAAACCGATGATCTATAAAATGGGCACACTCGGAGCGCTGAATGATACAAGCCCTGGACTGGGCCGACTGATGAGGCAGGGGTTCAACTCCAAGGTGCATAAACTCCCGCTGAGACAACGTTCACGCTCGCGACCGCCCTTCATGCCGCTCCTCCGGCGCCAGCTCGCGCGTGGGTCGCCGCAGTGCCGCTCACCCCGAGTTCGCCCTTTGTCTTGGCCGGCCAGGTGCAGCTGGAGTGGGACAAAGCCCCGGGGGCGACCGGCTATAATGTGAAGCGCGCCACATCCGCCGATGGCAGCTTCACCACCATCGGCTCGCCAGTGACCGAGAGTTTTCTCGATACCACCGCCGCTCCGGGAACCGTTTACTATTACCAAGTGACGTCCGTTGACGCCACCGGGGAAAGCGCTCCCACCCCCAGTATTCAGACCATGCCTGCGATTGCGGTGGATAATCTGGATACGGCCAACGTCACCCTCACCGGCACCTGGAGCTCGAGCACCAGCATCGCCGGCTTTTACGGCACCAATAACCTGTTCGATTTAACCACCACCGGCAAAAGCGTGCGCTTCCGTCCCTCGCTTCCGGTATCGGGGCGTTATGATGTTTATCTTCGCTGGACCAGCCACACCAACCGCGCCACCAACACGTCGGTCGAGGTGGTGGACTCCGTGGGCACCAACTTGTTCAGGGTGAACCAGCAGTTGAACGGCGGCACCTGGTTTAAACTGCGCTCCTTCGACTTCATCGCCGGCACCACCGGCAGCGTCGCGGTGCTCAACACCGGTGCCAACGGAACCGTGATCGCGGACGCCGTGTTGTTCGTGCTCAACGACCAGCCCTTGCCGACCTTGCCGGGCTACACGCGAAGCATGTTCGAGGACAATTTCGACGGCGTGGCCTTCGATCCCGCCGTGTGGAATGTCTTTGATTATCGCCGCAACAACTTCGTCAGCGACGGCCAGCTGCGCCTCACGACCACGGGCGACCCGACTCAGGTGGGCACCGCTTTGACCACGGAGTGGGAAGTGGGCGGACTCGTCACCAAGCAGTTCACCCAGCGCTTTGGTTACTTCGAGGCGGTGTTTCAAGTGGGCCGCACCGACGGCCTGAACAACGCCTTCTGGCTCACCAATCCCGCGGGCACCACGAGCAGTCTGGACCAGTTCGAAATCGATATAGCCGAGGCCCACGCGCACAACGACAACCACATGACGGTGCACGACTGGAAGCCCGTGAAGGACGGGACCGGCGGGCGCTTGGTCGTGCCCAACATCTACCCCGGCTACCACACCTCCGCCTTCGAGTGGGCCACGGACGGCACGATGCGGTGGTATTGGAACGGACAACTGGTGCAGACCAAGACGGCGGCGGAAATCAACGCCTACGAAAACATGACCCCGGTGCAGATTTTATTCAGCACCAAGGTCATCCCCTTCGCACACGCCCAGGGCGATAACGGCCAGATCAACAGCGCGCTGATGAACGACTCCAGCATGAACATCGCCTACGTGCGCACGTGGATGAAGCCGGGCTGGACGGGCGCGACCGATGGCGACTGGGCCAACGCCGCCAACTGGGGCCCCGATGGCATACCCGGCGCGGGGAGCGCGGCGGTCTTCAACGGCGCGGGGGCCAGCTCGGTCGTCTCCCTCACCGCCAACACCAGCGTGAAGGAGCTTTATTTCGGCACGCCCCAGACGCCGGGTATGACTATTGCCAGCGGCGGGGATGGCACCGCCCGTTTGCTCCTTGGCGCGCTGGCCTCCGGCACCGGCATCGGCGGCATCGTGGTCAACGGGGACGTGACCGCGTCCCAAACCATCATGGCCCCCATCCACGCGCAGCGGGATGTCACGTTCTCGAACTTCAGCGACAACAGCTCGGTGAGTCTGAACATCAACGGCCCGATCACCGCGTCCACGACCGGGCGCGCCCTCGTCATCGGCGGCGGCGGACGCGTCAATATCGGCGGAAACATCAGCTCCGACTTTGCCGATATTAAAAAGGTCAACGCCGGCACCGCCTGGCTGTCGGGCAACAACGCGTTCACGGGCAATCTTCTGATCGAGGATGGTCGCGTGGTGGCGACCTCTCCGACTGCCCTGGGCACCGGCGGCGGCCGGGTGGAAGCGCAAAACTACACCTTGGGCAGCCTCAACTTTAGCGGCACCCTGGCCTTCGCCGGCGGCGTGCAGTATCCCGCCACGAAGACCGTGCAGATCGCGGGCCGGGGCGACGCCACCGCCACCGGTGCCATCGAGGTGGCCGACGATAGCGCGGCCAGCTTCGCGGGGCCCTTGATCATGGCTGCCTCCGCCCAGATCGGCAGCGGCACCGGCACGGGCACGCTCACGCTCGCCAGCCCGGTGGACACCACCGCCGCGGCCTTTGTCCTCACCTTTGCCGGTCAAGGCACGACGATCATGAACGGCGCCATCACCGGCGCGGGCAGCCTCGTGAAAAACGGCAACGGCACCGTGCGCCTCAACGGAGCGACCACCGTAGCCGGCAGCACCATCGTCAACGGCGGCACGCTCGTCACGAGCCTGAAAGACTTCGCCGGAGCCATCGTGAACTGGGCGACGGTGATTTTCGAAGAGTCCGTCGACTCCAGCTCCACGGGCAACTGGGGCGGATCGTCCGGCACCTACATCAAACGCGGCGTCGGCACGCTCACGATTCCCAACACGCTCAGCACCACCGGCACGCTCTCCATCGAAGGCGGCACCGTGCGGCTCGGCGCCGCGAACCGCTTCTCCGATTCGCTCACCCTCTCGGTCAACAGCGGCGGGACCTTCGATCTCAACGCGTTCACCGACACCGTTGGCCGCGTCGTCCTCAACGGCGGCAACATCGTCAACAGCACCGGCACGTCCGCCCAGTTCCTGTCGGCGGGGACCTACGATCTTCGCAGCGGCGTGATCGACGCCCGACTCGGCGGGTCCGCCTCGGTCGTGAAAACCACGCCCGGCACCGTGACGCTCGCCGGCGCCAACTCCTTCACCGGCGGTATCACCGTCGAGGACGGCACGCTCGAACTCACCGGCAGCCTCGCCAGTTCGCTCGTCGTGAACAGCGGCACGCTCGGACTCGGCGCGAGCCCCGGCATCCGCACGATCAGCGGCAACGTCACTCTCAATCCCGGCGGCAAGCTGCGCGTCCGCATCGACGGCCCGACGGCCGGCACCCAGCACGATCAACTCAGCCTCAGCGGCAGCTTGGTGCTCGGCGGCGACCTCGAGGTGCTCGCCGCGCCCGGTCTCACGCCCGGCTCGACCTTCCGCATCGTCAACTGCACCGCCAGCGCCGCCACGGTGTCGGGTGTGTTCGCGGGCAAACCCGCCAACAAGAGCTTCCGCTCCGGCGGCTACGATTGGGTGATTTCCTATTCCGGCGGCACCGGCAACGACGTGGTCCTCACCTTGGTCAGCCCACGGCAGGCGTGGCGCTACGACTACTTCGGCACGACCGACAACCTGGCCTCGGCGGCCGATTCCTTTGACCCCAACAGCGACGGCGAAAACAATTTTTATGAGTTCGCCACCGCCCAAGACCCTGCCGCGTCATCCACGGTCACGCCTGTGCTTGGGCAAGCGGAAGGTGTGTTGGTCAAGACCTACGTTCGCTCCCACGCCGCCCTCGCGGATGGCGTCTCCTTCACCATGGAGTGGAGCGACAGCCTCGCCGCCGGGACGTGGAGCAGCGCTGGCGTGACCGAGGAAATCCTCGGCGACAACGGCATCGTCCAAACCGTGAGGGCCAGCGTGCCGATCGGTCCCGGCCACGCCAGATTCATGCGCCTACGGGTGTCCAAACCTTAAACATCATGACTATGTATTCCCGATTGGCGGCCCTCCTGTGCCTGCCCCTGACCACGCTCTGGCCCGTATCCGCCGCGGCAAACGCCGTCACCGATTCGCGCCCGAATATCATCGTGATCCTCGCCGACGATATCGGCTGGGGTGACGCCGGCTGCTATGGCGCCACCAAGCTCGAAACCCCAAATATCGACCGCCTCGCCCGCGAGGGTCGGCGCTTTGTCAACGGCCACGCATCCGCCGCCGTCTGCACGCCCACGCGCTACTCGATGCTCACCGGCCAATATGGTTTCCGGCGCGATGTCATCGGTGTGAACCGCAGCGTCTCCAACGGGGCCGCGCCGCTCACCATTCCCACCGACATGGTCACCGCCCCCGGCCTGCTCCAGAAAGCCGGCTACCACACCGGTCTCGTCGGCAAGTGGCATCTCGGCTTCGGCCTGACCAAGCCCGACTACAACAAACCGCTCAGCCCCGGCCCGCTTGAGGTCGGCTTCGATGAGTTCTTCGGCATCCCCGCCACCAACGACCGCATCCCCACCGTGCTGGTGCGCAATCACGAGGTCGTCGGCCTCGATCCCGCCGACCCCATCGCCTACACCTACGACAAGAAAGAGGCGGAGACGCTCGGCCTCTCCGCCTGGGCCGCCGGCCGCAACCGCATCGGCTGGGCCACGGGCGGAAAGGCCGCCTGGTGGGACGACACCAAACTCGCCGACATCATCACGCGCGAGGCCGTGCAATTCATCGAGCGCAGCAAGGACCGGAAATTCTTCCTCTACTACGCGCCGCACAACGTCCACGCGCCCAAGATCCCCGGCCCGCGTTTCGCCGGCGCCAGCGGCCTCGGCGCGCGCGCCGACATGCTCCTCGAATTTGACGACGCCCTCGGACAACTCGTCCAGACGCTCGACCGCCTCCAGCTCGCCGACGACACGCTCATCCTCTACAGCAGCGACAACGGCGCCTACGAAACCGACGAGGACGGACACCGCCCGAGCGGTCCCTTCCGCGGCATCAAATCCACCTCATGGGAAGGCGGCACGCGCGTGCCCTTCATCGTGCGCTGGCCCGCGCGCATCTCGCCCGGCGTCTCGGAGGACCTCGTCTCCACCCTCGATATTCCCGCCACCATCACCGCGGCCGCTTCGATCACGCTCCCGGAAAACGCCCTGATCGACAGCGTGAATCTGCTCCCCGCCCTGCTCGGCGAGAAGAACGCGCCGAAACGCGACAGCCTCATCCTGCAATGCGGCAGCGGTCACCTCTCCGTCCGCAGCGGGCCGTGGAAATACATTCCCGACCTCGACCGCGCCGACGG
>JALOTV010000241.1 GCA_025457685.1 Opitutaceae bacterium | reverse complement strand
TCCAGATCGACGCCACCACCTGGACCGCCACCTTCACCGCCACCAGCGGCAACGGCCTCTACTCCGTCGCCGTCGCGGATCACCTCTACGCCGACCTCGCCGCCAACCTCGGCACCGGCGACTCCGCGCCGCTCACCGACGCCTCCATCCGCTCCGTTCGCTTCACCGACGGCTTCGTCAACGGCGTCGCCTACACCACCTCCTCCGGCCTCTCCGGCCTCACCGGTGACGCCGGCCCCACCGGCTCGTTCAACTACCGCGAGGGCGACACCATCTCCTTCCGCGTCGGCGGCATCCTCGTCTCCGAATTCCAGGCCAGCGCCGTCCAGGGCGAATACCTCTTCCTCCAGGACATCGCCGGCGTGGCTCTCTCGAACCTCAACGACATGTATGTCGAGAACCTGGCCATCTTCCTCCAGCTCCTCGACGACGACGGCGACGCAGCCAACGGCATCCACATCTCCTCCCTCATCCGCACCGCCGCCGAGAACGTCACGCTCGACCTCCGCGCCTCCGATAAACAGGCGCTCTCCGACGCGCTGATGGAGCTCTCCCTCCTCGCCAACTTCGCCATCCTCTTCACCGCCGATTCCGAACTCTCCGCCGACGGCCGCAACGTCTTCGAGACCCAGGCCATGGCCCACGTGCGCTCCGTCATCGAGGCCCTCGCCGGCACCCGTCTGCCCTCCGCGTTCGACGCCCGCCTCGCCGACGTCATCGACTCCGATCCGGCCCCCATCCGCTACAACTTCAACACCCTCGCCGGCACCATCACCTTCGACGCCCGCGACCTCCTCGCCAACACCCGCGGCCAGCAGGTCTTCGACGCGAATCTCGTGGTGAAAAACGTCCGCCTCGCCGCCTCGTCCGCCCACCTCGGCACGCTCATCGATAACGGCGACGACACCTACACCATCCAGCTCGTCGACGGCCTCACGCCCTACGATCTCGAAAACCTCCGCGTGGACTACACCGTGCAGGACTGGACCGTGACCAAGGAGGTCTCCGCCTACGGTCTCGACACCTACAAGTCACACCTCTCCTACACCATCGACGCCCCCGGCATCACCACCGGCAGCGACGGCATCCCCGTCGTCCCCGAGGACACCGGCTACGTGACGCTCACCATCAAGAGCGCCCTCACCTTCGGCACCGACCAGGCCCTCTCCTTCGCATTCACCAGCGAGCGCCTCAGCACCGCCGCCCTCAGCTACGCCGAGTTCGGCGACGACTTCATCCTGCCCTTCGAATACTCCAACGACGGCGGCTCCACCTGGCAGCTGATGTCGGACTTCAAGGTCTTCCTCCACGCCGGCAACGACACCCTCCTCGTCCGCGTCCCCGTCTTCGACGACGGCGCGGTCGAGGCCGCCCGCGAGCTCTTCGACGGCACCATCCTCGGCGACGCCTTCTACGACGAGAAGGTCCAGTTCTGGATCACCGACAACGACGCGCCGTCCGACCTCCCGCAGCTCCGCATCGACTTCGTTTACGTCGTCGAGAACGCCGGCTTCGTGGACTACACCGTGCGCATGGACAACCCCTCCGACGTCCCCGTGACCGTCGAGTATTTCATGCAGGAGTTCGGCGCCACCGCCGGCGTCGATTACGAACACACCACCGGCGTCCTGACCTTCGCCCCCGGCGAGACGGTCAAGACCATCCGCGTGCCCGTCATCGACGACCTCGCGCCCGAGCAGCTCGAGTTTGCGCTCATGAATCTGCGCAACGCGTCCAACGCCCTCATCTCCGACACCCAGGGCACCCTGCGCATCTTCGACAACGACATCACCCCGCGCACCGCCACCATCTCCGCGCCCGTCGTCACCGAGTCCGCCGACCACCTGCTCTTCACCATCGATCTCGACCAGGCCTTCACCTCCGCCGCCCTGCTCGACGTCTCCGTGTCCACCACCATGGACGCCGGCACCTACGGGCCATACGAGTTCAGCCTCAACGGCGGCCGCACCTGGGACGTGTTCAACCCCGTCAAGACCAGCAACAACACCGGCCACATCATCGTCCAGCCGGGCGTCAGCCAGTTCCTCGTCCGCGTCGGTATCGACGATCCGGATACGATCCCCGAGCTCGACGACACCTTCGCGTTCCGCATCGCCGCCAACTACGCCATCACCGACGACGCCGAGGGCGTGGCCCTTCTGCGCAACGACGACGGCTCCTCCATCACCATCAACCCGGTCACCGACGACGGCATCCTCAGCTCCGTCGAGTCCGGCCTGCCCTTCACCCCCGTCACCGGCTCGGTCATCGGCGATGCCACCCCGGGCGACACCGTCACCGTGGTCGTCAACGGCGTCACCTACACCGGCACGCTCGACGACGACCTCACCTTCCGCATCGAGGTCGCCACCTCCGACCTCCTCGCCTCCCCGGTCGTCGACGCCAGCTTCACCTCCACCGGCCCCGACGCCGTCGAGCGCACCGTCACCACGGATCGCGCGGTCATCCTCGATCTCGCCGCCACCACACCCACCGTCGATCCTTACGCCGGCAACGACACCACGCCGGTCCTCACCGGCACCGCCCCGCTCGAGGTGGGCGAGACCCTGTCCGTCACCGTCAACGGTGTCACCTACACCCAGGGCGACGGCCGCCTCACCGTCACCGACGGTCGCTGGACCCTCCAGATCCCGCCGGAAAACGCCCTCCCCGAGGGCCGCATCGACGTCACCGCGACCGTCACCGACGCCGTCGGCAACACCGCCTCCGACAGCACGCTCCGCGAGGTCCTCGTCCTCACCGCCCAGCCGCCCCGCGCCAACCCGCTCGGCGTGCCTCCGATCGATCCCTTCGCCAACCCCCGCCTCCCCGGCGCGGCGCGCGACTGGGTGCCGCCCGTCTTCGCCCCGATCTCCGACTACGACGACTCCGCCAACGACGACTTCCTCGGCCTCGGCGGCATGGATCACCTCCAGCAGTTCTCCGTCACCCTGCGCGGCTTCCCCGTCTTCGTGATCATGAGCGACGTGCCCAGCCTGATTCTCTACCGCGGCGTGCCCGACCAGTTCATGGAGTCCAACGACCCCTTCAACTTCACCATCCCCATCGACGCCTTCGTCCACTCCAGCAGCGAGGCGCAGGTCATCCTCAACGCCACCCTCACCGACGGTCGCCCCCTGCCCGATTGGCTGCACTTCAACCGCACCACCGGCGTCTTCGAGGGCGAGCCCCCCGCCAACTTCGTCGGCGAGCTCCGCGTCAAGGTCATCGCCCGCGACGCCCAGGGCCTGCAGGCCGAGGCCGTCTTCCGCCTCTTCATCGGCACCAAGCCCGCGCCCAAGACCGCCGCCCGCGACGGCGTCACCGCCCAGTTCCGCGCCGCCGCCCTCGCGCTGTAAATCATCCTAGCCTCCCGCTCGCGCCGCCGCGCCGCCCGCCCCGGCGGCGCGGCGAACGGGCTTCGCGACCATTTCGCGCGAGACACCCGCCCCGCGCCCTTCCAATCTGCCCGCGTGACCGCCGACGCCCAGCCCACTCCCCAGCCCGCCCGCACCCCTCCGGCCCTCTCGCCTTTGGAAGTCGTGCTCGGCCTCATACGCCGCGCCCGCGCCGCCACCACCCCCGCCGCGCTTCGCTTCATCGCGGTCAACGATAGCCACCTCCTCGCGCCCTACCGGCAGTCCGCCCTCTGCCTCCACGATCGCATCGAGGCCCTCTCCGGCCTCGCCGACGTCGAGGCCAACGCGCCCTACGTCCAGTGGCTGGCCCGCGTCCACCGCCATCTCTCCGTCCCCGGTGCCAAGCCCCTCCGGCTCACCGCCGCCGACCTCCCGCCCGATCTCGCCGCCGAGTGGTCCCAGTGGCTCCCCGAGCACGCGCTCTGGATTCCCTTCGGCACGCCCGGCACGCCCGACGGCTCCGGCGCCGTCCTCTTCGCCCGCGAGCTCCCTTGGCGCGACCTTGAGCAAAAGCTCTTCACCGAGTGGCTCGAGACCTGGTTCGTCGCCTACCGCGCCCTCACCCGCCCGCGCCTTTTCGCCCGCGTCCGCCGCGCCCTCCGTCGCGCCCCCCGGCAGCTCGCCCGCCGCCCCCTGCTCTGGGCCTCCGCCATCCTCGCGGTTCTCCTCTTCCCTGTCCGCCTCTCCGTCCTCATCCCGGCCGAGCTCGTCCCCGCCAACCCCGTCGCCATCCGCGCCCCGCTCGAGGGCGTCATCGAGGCCGTCCACGTCCGCACCAACGAGACGGTCAAGACCGGCCAGCTCCTCTTCTCCTACGAGGCCACCGCCCTCGCCAGCCGGCTTGAGGTCGCGCTCGAGGCCCTCCGCACCGCCGAGGCCGAGGAACGCCAGTTCAGCCAGCAAGCCCTCAACGACCAGCGCGCCCGCGGCGCCCTCGCCGCCGCCCGCGGCCAGGTCGAGGAGAAACGCGTCGAGGTGGACTACCTCAAGAGCCAGCTCGCCCGCCTCCAGGTCGTCTCCCCGCGCGATGGCGTCGCCTTTGTCGGCGATCCTTCCGAGTGGATCGGCCGCCCCGTCGTCGCCGGCGAGCGCATCCTCCGCATCGCCGAGCCCGGCGACCGCGAGATCGAGGCCTGGCTCCCGCTCGGCGACGCCGTCCCTCTCGCCGAGGGCGCGCCGGTCAAACTCTACCTCTCCGCCAGCCCGCTCGCCCCCGTCGCCGGCCGCCTCCGCCTCGTCTCCTACGAGGCCCTGCCCCGGCCCGACGGCACCTACGCCTACCGCGTCCGCGCCACCATCGCGGACGACACCCCCGAACACCGCGTCGGCCTCAAGGGCACCGCCCGCCTCTCCGGCGACCGCGTGCCGCTCGTTTACTGGATGTTCCGCCGGCCCTTCGCCGCCACCCGCGAATTCCTCGGCCTCTGATCCGCGCTTCGTCCCCCTTCCGTGTTTTCCGTGTGTTCCGTGGGCCACCTCTCCGACCTCCACGCTGACACGCTTCGTCGTGGTTAACTGATCCCGCCCGTGCCGCTCCCTCCGCTCCGCGACGAACTCCAGCTCACCGAGGGCCCGCGCGCCCACGACGGCCAGCCGGGCTGGAATCTCCAC
>JALOTV010000240.1 GCA_025457685.1 Opitutaceae bacterium | reverse complement strand
TCGGTCTGAAACGTATCCACCAATTCGCTACGGTTCTCGGTCGAGCCGGTCAGGATGAGGTGGCCGATCTTCTCCTTCTCCAGCCGCGCGCGGATGAGGTAAAGCATCTCGACGAACTGGCTGAAAACCAGCACCTGGTGCCCCTCCTCGGCCAGCTCCTCGATGCGCTCCATCAGGGCGTCGAGCTTGGCGCTGGGCAGATCGGCGTGCGCCTCGTCGATCAAGGCCGGATGACAGCAGATCTGGCGCAGGCGCAGCAGGCTGGCCAGCACGTGGAAACGCACCGCGTCGAGCGCGCTCTTGGTCTCCACCCCGAGCAGGTGGGCGCGGGCGCGTTTCAGCTCCGCCTCGTAAAGCCGGCGCTGCTCGCCCTCGAGCTCGACCACGATCTCGTCCTCGGTGCGCGCGGGCAAATCGGGCGCGGCCTGGGCCTTGGTGCGGCGCAGCAGGAAATGCCGCACCCGCCGATGCAGCCGCGCCAGCGCCGCCGGCTCGGCCTCGGGATACTGGCGACGAAACCCAGCCTGGTCGCCGAGCAAGCCCGGCTGGGCAAAGGCGAACAAACTCCACAAGTCCGCGAGCCGGTTCTCGATCGGCGTGCCGGTCAACACCACCCGCCGACGCGCCCGCAACGAACGCGCGGCCACCGCCACGAGGCTGCGCGGGTTTTTGATAAACTGGCCTTCATCCAACACCACCGCCGCCCACGCCTCGGTGCGGAAACGCGCGGCGTGCAGGCGGAGCTGGGTGTAGTTGGCCACCACGATCTCGGCCTCGGGCAGGCCGCGTTTGAGCGGGTCGAAGGCCGCGATGGCCAAGCCGGGCGCGAACCGCGCCGTCTCCGCCAGCCAGCCGTGCGTCACGCTCTTGGGACAGACCACGAGCACGCGAAAGGGCGCTGCATCCGTCGTCGCGGCCGCGTCGGTCTCGCGCAGGTGGAGAATCCACGCGAGGGTCTGCACCGTCTTGCCCAGGCCCATGTCGTCGGCCAGCACGCCGCCAAAGCCCTGGGCGGAGAGGTGGGCGAGAAATTGGTATCCTTCCACCTGATACGGCCGGAGCGTGGCGCGCAGACCCTCCGGCACGCGCGCGGGCGGGAGTGCGGCCAGACGCGCGGCGCGATCCTGCAACACATGCGCCAGCGCCTCGTCGCGCGCGGCGAGCGCCTCGGCCTCCAGCGCGAGTTGCAGGGCATGCAGACGGTGACGCGCGGGCCGGCCGCCCTCGAGCACGTCGGTCACGCCGAGGCCCAGCCGGTCGAGCGCCTCGGTGGCGGCGGCGTCGAGGCCGATGTCCGCCTCGAGTCTGCGCCAGCCGTGGCGGGGAAGATTGACCCACTTGCCGCGGGCCTTGAGCAGGAGGGCGATCTCGTCGGGGCTGAGCGTGGTCTCGGCGACTTTAAGCCCCACGGTCAGATCAAACCAATCCTGCCCCGAATCCGGCGCGGCCTCGATGCCCACGCTCACCTCCGCGCGCAGCGGCGCGCCGAACAGGCTGGCCAGCTCGGGCGTGAGCTCGACCTCCAGCGTCTCGGGCAGGGTGGCGTGCCAGGCGAGAAACTCCTCCGGAAAATTCGCGCCCACCGGCCGCGTCCACGCCTCCGCCCAGCCATCCCAGGTCAGGCGCAAGCCACCGAGGCAGGCGCTGGCGCCGCGAGCGAGCGACAGGTCGAAATCCCACAGCGGCTCGCCAGCGACCGGCGCGGGAGGCGCGGCATCCTTGCGCCACACCCAGCCCGCCCCCGCGCTCCATTGCTGCACACAGGGCGGATGCTCGGAGGCCGCGGTGAGTTCGGCTTGAAAATCCCGCTCGCCGCCGTCCGGCGAGGGCGCGAGCCGGCAGCGCAAACGCGGCCGCAGCGTCACCACCCGCACCTCCGCCGCCAGCTCGGCCGGCAGGCGCAGTCCCGCCGCGCGCAGACGAGGCAGCAGGCGCGGATCGCTCAGCGCCGCCACCGGCAGGCGGTTGGACGGCACGGGCGGCGGGCCGCGCCAGATCTTGCCCTCGAAAAGATACAGCGCCTCGGGGTGCCGGGCGATGCGCACCACCGGCTCCACCTCACGGCCGTCGGGCGCGAGCAGGGTCAACTCGAGCTGCTCCCGGTCGCGGGCCGACACCTCGGCCTGAAACCGCAACGCCTCCGCCTCGATCACAAAGGCCGACCCGTCCGGTCTCGCCAACGCGTCGCGCGCGGCACGGGTGCGCAACAACGCCACGACGGCCGGCGCGGGCAGGGGGCGGCGGGCCGAGAAATGCGGCGACCCCAGGCGCAGTTCGGCCGCGAGCACGTTGGCCAGCGCGGCCTCCGCCGGCGGCATGCCTTCGAAATCCGCCGGGCGCAGGCGCGCGAGATCGTCGAGCCAGCGCTGGGCCGGCGCGCGCCAGGGTTTGTCGGCGGCGGGGCGTATCTCTATGTGCCACTGGCCGGCCTCGTCCACCCGGGCGCGCAGGCCCGCCAGTCCGGCCAGCGCCGCCGCGCCGCCCGCGCCGGCGAGGGTCGCGCTTTCCTCGGGCGTGGGCAGGGCGCGCAGCCAGCCGGAGAGTTCGTGCTCCAGCGCGTGCGTGGGCGGGGCGGGCCGGGCGGGCACGCGTCCTGCCGCCGCGAACTGCGCGGCGGCGGCGGCGAAGTTGATCGCGGCGGCATCGGCCGGATCGCGGCCATCGGGCCGGCCGGCCTCGACGTGCGCCAGCCAGGCCAGGCCCGCCGCGTAGGCGTGTTTGCAGTCCACGCCGACGGGACACGAGCAACGCGAACTCCACGTTCCCCGGGTGTAGAACTCGGTCACGAGGTAGGTCTCGTTGCCCCGCACCTCGGCCTTAAAATGGTGGTCGGCCTCGCACCAGACCGCGCGCACCGCGCCCTGTTGAAAATACTCGCGACCGCGTTGCCGCGTCCCGGGCTCGAACTCGTCGAGCCACGAGCGCAGCGCGTCGAGCGCCTCGGGCGTGCGGACGCTGCGCACGACGAGGGGGCGGGAGCGAGGAGGCGGCATGACGGGTAAACGTGAGGCGAGATGGCGCGTAAGCAAAGGCGCGACCGCAGGGCACCGAAAAAAATTGAAGGCGAGGCCCTGCTGGTGGCCGCAAAAGTCAGATGTTTTGCGTGAGGGAGCCGATTTGCGACCACGGCACGACCGTGCCGCGTTCGCGTGACTGAGCCTGGTCGCCGCCATAGACCAGCCACGGCGTGATCGCGGCGGCGGGTAGCTGGGCGCGCCAGAAATCGAGGTTGTCGAAAAAATCGGAGGCCACGGTCTGGCCCGACTTGATCTCGATGGCGTGCAGCCGGCCGGCGCGCTCGACCACGGCGTCCACCTCGTGGCCCTCTTTGTCGCGCAAAAACCCCACGGCGGGCGTCTCGCCGCGCGCGGCCTGCGCCTTGGCGATCTCGGTGACCACCCAGTTCTCGAACAAGGCACCGCGTAGTGGATGCGCGGATACATGGCCGGGCTCGCGCACGCCCAGCAGCCAGGCGGCGAGGCCGGGGTCGTGAAAGTAGAGCTTGGGGGACTTGATGAGACGTTTGGACAGGTTGGCGAAATGCGGTCGGACCAGAAAGATGAGGTAACTCGCCTGCATGACCGAGAGCCAGGCCTCGGCGGTGACGCGAGAGATGCCGGTGTCGGCGGCGAGCGAGGACACGTTGAGCAACTGGCCAACCCGACCGGCGCAGAGCGTGACAAAGCGTTGAAACGCGGCGGCGTCCTGGATTTGCAGCACCTGTCTGACATCCCGCTCCACGTAGGTCGCGACATAGTTTTTAAGCCAGGCGGCCGGCTCCACCGGCCGGTCGTAAATGGGCGGGAATAGCCCCTGGGCGAGAAGCGTTTCGAGCGAGGCGGGCGCGCGTCCGGCGGACTGAAGCTCGGGGAGCGAAAACGGCAGCAACTCCAGCAACGCCACGCGACCGGCAAGCGACTGCGTGATGGCCGCGATGAGCCCGAATTGCTGCGAGCCGGTGAGGATGAAGCGGCCCATGCGCCGCGGCTCCGCGTCCACCACGGTTTGCAGGTAGGAAAACAGGGCCGGACAACGCTGCACCTCGTCGAGCACCGCGCCCGCGGGGAATTGTCCCAGAAAACCGCGTGGATCCGTGGAGGCGAATTCCCGAACATCGGGATCTTCCAACGAGGCGTAGGGTCGGCCCTCCGCCAAGGCGCGCGCCAACGTCGTCTTACCCGATTGGCGAGGCCCGGTCAGCGCCAGCACGGGAAAGCCCCGCAGATTTTTTTGCGCCAGAGAAAACAACGAACGCGCGATCATAGCTCCTTATTTCAACGGTTTGGCGAATCGTAAAGTCAGATATTAAATTAGCCAAAAGTATGCTACACCTTTCGAGAGTGCGTGGGTCGCGCACAAAAAAGCCGCCTACGGAAACCGTAAGCGGCTGAAACCCGATCAGGGGCGAGCCCGACCGGGGGGTTTTTAGTAAACCTGCTCCTCGAGCAGGGCAAACAGCTCCGCCTCGGTCACGCGGCGCTGGCTCATCGAGTCGCGCTCGCGCAGGGTGAAGGTGTCGCCCTCCTTCTCGATCGTGTCGAAGTCGATCGTGACGCACCACGGCGTGCCGATCTCGTCCTGGCGGCGGTAGCGTTTGCCGATGTTGCCCACCTCGTCGTAGAACACCGCGTAGCGGCGCTGGAGTTTCTTGTGCAGGGCGCGGGCGCGCTCGACCAGGGCCTCCTTGTTCTTGAGCAGGGGGAAAACCGCGACCTTCACCGGCGCGATGCGCGGGCTGAGGCGCAGCACGGTGCGCGTCTCGCTGTTGCCCTTCTCGTCCGTCACCTGCTCCTCCGCGTAGCCGGCGCAGAGCACAGCGAGGAAGATGCGGTCGAGACCGACCGCGGGCTCGATGACGTGGGGCACGAACTTCTTCTTCGTCGCCTCGTCGAAAAACGCCTGCGGCACGCCGCTGGCCTTCTCGTGCTGGCCGAGGTCGTAGTTGCCGCGCGCCGCGATGCCCCAGAGCTCCTGCACGCCGAAGGGGAACTTGAACATGATGTCCGTCGTGCCCTTGGAGTAGAAGGCGAGCTTCTCCTTCA
>JALOTV010000239.1 GCA_025457685.1 Opitutaceae bacterium | reverse complement strand
GCCCTGGCGGCCGAAGGGTTGGAAGGCGTGGTGGAAACGTCTCTGGATTCGCTGGCGGACGTGGCGAAGCTGAAGACCTTCGCGGCGATCTTCCCGTGCTGGACGATGGGCGCGCTGACCAAAGAGCAAAGCCGGGGCCTGCGGGAGGCGGTGCAGTCGGGCGTGGGTCTGGCGGGCATCCACGGCGGCATGGGCGACGCGTTTCGCGGCGATATCGACTACGAGTGGATGGTGGGCGGGCACTTCGTGGGGCATCCGCACGTGGGCGACTACGTGGTGAATCTGCGCTCGGTCTCGAATCCGATAACGGCGGGGCTGCCGGCGAGTTTCGCGTATCGGTCCGAGCAGTATTACCTGATGGTGGACCCCTCCATCGAGGTGCTTGCGGCGACGACCTACCGCCATGAAGGCAGGGCCTGCGAGATGCCTGTGGCTTGGGTGAAGACCTGGGGGCGGGGGCGGGTGTTTTACTCGGCGCTCGGGCATGCGCCGGGCGAGTTCACCGCCTTTCCCGAGGCGAAGACGCTGACCGTGCGCGGGGTGAAGTGGGCGGCCGGCATGCTGTGAATCGGCCAAAAAAAATTCAGACGGTATCCAAAAAATGAATTCAACGATCATCGGAGTCGGCATCCTGGGCTGCGGCAGCATCGCCAAGGCGTATTTCACCGCGTGCAAGCGGTTCCCCTTTCTGGCCGTGACGGCCTGCGCGGACATCCGGCGCGAGGCGGCGGAGTCGAGGGCGGCGGAGTTTGGCTGCCGGGCCGTCGAGGTGGACGAGTTGTTGGCCGATCCCTCGATCCAGATTGTGATCAACCTGACGATTCCGCAGGCGCACGCGGAGATGGACCTGCGTATCCTCGCGGCGGGCAAACACGTGTTCAGCGAAAAGCCCTTCGCGCTGACGCGCGCCGAGGGTGAGGCGGTGGTGGCCAAGGCGCGAGCGGCGGGGCTGCGGGTCGGCTGCGCTCCGGACACCTGTCTGGGCGCGGCCATCCAGACGGCGCGCAAGCTCATCGACGACGGCGAGATCGGGACTCCGGTGGCGTTTCAGGCCAACATGATCTGCGGCGGGCACGAGCACTGGCATCCCTCGCCCGAATTTTATTACCAGCGCGGTGGCGGGCCGATGTTCGACATGGGGCCGTATTACCTGCACGCGCTCATCACCCTGCTCGGGCCGGTCAAGCGGGTGGGCGGGCTGGTGGGCAAAAGCTTCGCGACACGCACGATCACGAGCCAGCCCAAGTGCGGCAAGGTGGTCGAGGTGGAGGTGCCGACGCACATCGTGGCGACGCTGGAGTTTGCCAACGGCGTGATCGGGCAGCTGACCACGTCGTTCGATGTGAAGCACGGGCACAACAGCCCGAACATCGAGATCTACGGCTCGGCGGGATCGCTCTCGGTGCCCGATCCCAACGGCACGGGCGGTCCGGTGAAGCTGAAGACGGCGAAATTCGCCGACTGGGCGCATATCCGGCACAGCCATCCCTACGCGGAGGGTTCGCGCGGGGTGGGGGTGGCGGACATGGCGGTGGCGATCCTGCGCGGACGCCGCCACAGGGCCGACGAAGCCATCGCGCTACATGCTCTCGACGTGATGCAGGCGGTGCACGAGGCCAGCGAGCGGGGCGCGGTGGTGACGCTGACCAGCACCTGCGAGCGTCCCGAGCCCATGCGCGCCGATCTGCCCGACTGGGTGCTCGAGTAGGCGGGGGCGCGAGCGCCTCGTCGGCCCGCGCCGGCCGGCAACTTTTTTGGGTGGCGCGGCGGAGGGCGGGCGCGCCAACGTGTGCGTTTTTCCGATCTTCACCCGCCATGGCCCAATTCCAGTCGCTGCCCGGTTTCCGTGAATTCTACCCCGACGCGCTCGCGCGCCGGAGCCACCTCTTTCGCGGCTGGCGTAGGGCGGCGCATGCGTATGGGTTTAGCGAATACGACGCCCCCGTGCTGGAGCCGCTGGACCTTTACAAGGCCAAGTCGGGCGACGAGATCGAGGCGCAGCTTTTCTCCTTCACCGACAAGGGCGGCCGCGAGGTGGCGCTGCGTCCCGAGATGACGCCGACGGTCTGCCGCCTCGTGGGGGCCAAGGCCAACGCGCTCAAGCGTCCCATCAAGTGGTTCAGCATCGGCGAATTCTACCGCTATGAGCGCGCGCAAAAGGGCCGCGAGCGGGCGTTTTTCCAGTTCAATTGCGACATTTTCGGCGAGCCCGGCCCCGAGGCGGAGATCGAGTTGATCGGCCTGCTGGTGCAGGCGCTGGCGGGGTTTGGCCTCGGGCCGCAGGACTTCTACGTTCGTCTGAGCGACCGGACGCTCTGGCTGCACTACCTCGCGGCGCTGGGGCTCAACGAGGTCCAGACCCGCGCGGTGCTGGGCGCGGTGGATAAATACGAGAAGATGGGCGACGACGCTTTTAAGGCCTACACCGAAGCGCACGGCGCGCTGGCCGACGACACCAAGGCCAAGATCCTGGCCTTCCTCGGCGTGAAGAGCCTGGAGGCGCTCGAGGCCATGCTGGCTCCGGTGGGCGGCGACGCGTTGGCGGCGCGGCTGGCGGACTGGCGCAAGTTGCTGGGCGGTCTGCGGGCGATGGGGCTGGGAGACTTTGTCGAAGTGGACTTCGGCGTGGTGCGCGGTCTGGCCTACTACACGGGCTTTGTTTTCGAGGCCTTTGACCGCAAGGGCGAGCTGCGCGCGATCGCCGGCGGCGGGCGCTACGATGATCTGGTGGGCAAGCTCGGCGGGCCGGCCTTGCCGGCGGTGGGGTTTGCCATCGGCGACGTGACGATGGGCCTGCTGCTGGAGCAGCGCGGGCTGATGCCGAGCTTCGGGCCAAACGCGGATGTTTACGTGGTGATCGGCGGCGAGGCGGAGCGTTCGGCGGCGTTTGGCGACATCGCCGGGCTGCGCGCGGCGGGGCTGCGCGTGGAGTATCCGCTTAAGGATCTGGCCTTCGGCAAACAGTTCAAGGTCGCGGCGGAATCGGGTGCCAAGCTGGCGCTGATCTACGGCGGCGACGAACTGGCCAAGGGCGTGGTGAAGCTGCGCGACCTGACGGACCGCAGCGAACACGAGGTGCCGCGCGAAGGCGTGGTGGACGCGGTGCGCGACTATTTTACGGCGTGGGACTGAGGTCGACGGGATTTAGCCGGCGAAGCGCCAGGCGAGGATGCGGCTGTGTTTCTGGCCGTGGCGCATCGGGATGATGCGCACCTCGGCGGGGCGTGCGGCGGCGAGGGCGGATTCGAGCTCGGGCAGGTGGGCGCTTTTCGACACCAAGGTGGTGAACCACCGGCATAGCTGCGGGTGCGCGGCGCTTTCGGCGATCATGCGCCGGAGGAAACCCGGTTCGCCGCCCTCGCACCACAGCTCGTGGTCGCGTCCGCCGAAGTTGAGCCTCGGCTGGCCGGCGGCGCGGTGGCTGCGGCCGGCGGCGAGGTTGCGCAGCTTGCGGTCGGTGCCGGCCGCGGCCTCGGCGGCGGAGGCGTGGAAAGGCGGGTTGCAGAGCGAGGCGGCGAAACGCTCAGGCGCGGTGGTCACCCCGGCGAACACGACGCGGGCGTCGGTCTGGGCGCGCAGTTCGATGCGGTTTTCCAGGCCGTTGGCGGCGACGATGCGTCGGGCGGATTCGAGCGAGGCGGGCGCGATGTCGGTGGCGACAAAGGACCACTCGAAGGCGCGCGCGCCGAGCAGCGGGTAGATGACGTTGGCACCGGTGCCGATATCGAGCAGGCGAGTGGCGGGACCGCGCGGCGGGACGCCGTCGCCGGAAAGCAAATCGGCCAGGTGGTGCAGGTAGTCGGCGCGACCGGGGATGGGCGGACAAAGCGCGCCCGGCGGAAGCGGGTAGTCGGTGATTTGGTAGTGATGGCGGAGCAGGGCGCGGTTGAGCGCGAGCACGGCGGCGGGATCGGCGAAGTTGAGCGTGCGACCCTCGACCGGGTGGTCGATGAGGTGGCGAGCGAGCTCGGGGCAGGCGGAGACGAGGGCGGGGAAATCGTAGCGCGCGCGGTGGGGATTGCGCGGATGCAGGCCCTCGGCGATGGCGAGCGGAGCGGACGGGCGGCGGGCGGCGGGACGGGGCATGGCGGCGGGCATGGAGCGCGAGCGGTTTGCGCGAAAGGGGCAAGCGCGCACGGTGGCGGCATTGCGATATGAGCGGGCCAAGCCTGGAAGTCATTTGGTTTAAACGCGACCTGCGGGTGGCGGATCATGCGCCGCTGGCGGAGGCCTGGGCGCGGGCGCGGGCGACGGGCGGCCGCGTGCTGGGCTTTTACGCGGTGGAGCCGAGCGTGGTCGGCGGGGCGGACTATGCGGGGCGGCACTGGGAGGCGACGCGCGAGGCGCTGGGCGAGCTGCGGGAAAACCTGGCGCGGCGCGGCGTGACGCTCGCGGTGCGGCGCGGCGAGGTCGTGGAGCTGCTGGAGCGGCTGCGGACGCATGCGGCGGCGCGGGGCGCGAGGCTGGCGCTGTGGTCGCACGAGGAGACGGGCAACGCGGCGACCTATGCGCGCGACCGGGCGGTGCGGCGCTGGGCGCGCGCGCAGGGCGTGGAGTGGAACGAGCGCACCCAGAACGGCGTGGTGCGCCGGCTTCGCTCCCGCGACGGCTGGGCGGCGAACTGGGAGGAGCGCATGCGTCGCCCGTTTGTGCCCGCGCCCGAGGCGGATGGCGCGATCGGCTGGTCCGGGGTGGAGGCGGGCGAGCTGCCGACCGCCGCCGGGCTGGGGCTGGCGGCGGATCCCTGTCCGGGCCGGCAGCGGGCGGGCGAGGCGGCGGCGCGAGACGCGTTGCAAAGTTTTCTTTCGTATCGGGGAAAAAACTACAGCCGCGAGATGTCGAGCCCCTTGACCGCGACCGAGGCCTGTTCGCGGCTGAGCGTGGGGCTGGCGCTTGGCGCGATCTCGGCGCGCACGGTGGCGCACGCGACCTGGGCGAGGGCGGCGGAGCTGGAGCTGGCCCGCCTGAGCGGGGCGGGCACGGGCGGATACCGCACGGGGACGACGCGGGCGTTTCTGGCGCGCATGCACTGGCGGTGTCATTTCACGCAGAAGCTGGAGGACGAGCCCCGGATCGAGACGGAGGC
>JALOTV010000026.1 GCA_025457685.1 Opitutaceae bacterium | reverse complement strand
GCCTCGATCTGGAAGCGGGCGGCGAAGGCGAGGATCTTGTCCTTGGCCTCGGCGGCGCGCATCTCGGGGTAGATGACGTCGTTGTGGAGGAGCTTGCCTTGGCGATCGAGGAGGACGGTTTTGCAACCGGTGCGGAAGCCGGGGTCGATGGCCATGACGGCCTTGCGGCCTAGGGGGGAGGCGAGGAGGAGTTCGCGGACATTGTCGGCGAAGACCTTGATGGCGGCGAGGTCGGCGGCTTTTTTGGACTCGAGGCGCATCTCAGTCTCCATGGCGGGGGCGAGGAGGCGCTTGAAGGCGTCGGCGACGACGAGGCGGAGCTGGGTGGCGCAGGCGGGGGATGCGGGCGCGGCGGCGGAGGGTTTGATGACGAGGCGCTCGAGCTCGGCGAGGGCGAGGGTCTCGTCTGGCAGGGTGATGCGCATCATCACGAAGAGCTCCTTCTCGGCGCGGCGCATGGCGAGGAGGCGGTGGCTGGGGCACTTGGCGAGGGGCTCGGTCCAGTCGAAGTAGTCCTTGAACTTGGCGGCCTCGGGGGAGGTGTCTTTGCCGTGTAGGACTTTGCTGGATACGATGGCGGAGGCGCGGAAAAGGGTGCGGAGTTTGTCGCGGGCGGCGGCGTCGTCGGAGATGCGCTCGGCGAGGATGTCGCGCGCGCCGGCGAGGGCCTCGTCGGCGGAGGCGATTTTCTGGCGCGGGGTGGGCGGGGATTTGCCGTCGTCGGGTTGGTATTCGCGGCCTGAATACGCAGCGGCGGCGGAGGCGAGGGCGTCGGGGGTGGTGGATACGTCCTGGGCCCAGATGAGCTCGGCGAGGGGTTCGAGGCCTTTTTCGCGGGCGATGGTGGCGCGGGTGCGTTTTTTCGGACGGAACGGGAGGTAGATGTCCTCGAGGCGGGTCATCGTGTCGGCGGCGGCGATCTGGCCGGCGAGGGCGTCGGTGAGGAGACCGCGCTCCTTGAGCGAGGCGAGGATGGAGGCGCGGCGGTCGTCGAGCGCGGCGAGTTGTTCGAGGCGGTCGCGGATGGTGGTGATCTGGACCTCGTCGAGCTCGCCGGTGACCTCCTTGCGGTAGCGGGCGATGAAGGGGACGGTGGCGCCTTCCTTGAGGAGCTGGGCGGTGGCGGCGACCTGGGCTACTTTTACGCCGGAGAGTTCCTGGGTGATACGCAGGACGTGGTCGGCGTTGAGCTGGATGTTCGGCGGAGTGGCGACGGCCGGGGTGGTGGTGTCGGGGGTGGAGGCGGACGAGGTGGCGGAGAGGGGGAGGTCGGACATGGAGGTTCGAGGAAAAGGGATGGGGCGCGCGGAGAAAGAAAAAGATTAGGATAAGTGAAGCGGGAGTGTGGCGGTGTTGTTGGCCCAGTCGATGCGCGGCCAGCCGGAGGCGGGAGCCTGGGTGCCGAGGGTGTGGCGGGTGCGGAAGGGAGTGTGGCGGCGGGTGGTGAGGCCGTCGGTGAGTTCGACGTGGCTGACGGCGAAGGGGCCTAGGCAGCGCGCGGCGATGCGCAGCGGGGCGTCGGGATCATCGATGGGGACGGCGAACTCGAATCGCAGGTGCGGCGCATGCGGGCGGGCGGCGGCGGCGCGAAACTCGATCAGCACGCGGGCGTGGAGTTCGCGCCAAGTGGCGTCGGGCTGTTGTTGCTCGACCACGAGTTTTTGGTGGCAGGGGGCGAAGTGGTGGACGGTGAAGCGGAGGGTCCAGCGTGCGGCGGGCGACGGCGCGGACCCAGGCGCGCAGGGCGCGGAGGCGGGTGGCGTCGGCGGCGAGCAGGGCGGCGTTGGGCGAGGCGGCGAAGGTGGCGGCGGGGCGCGAGGCGGTCCAAAGGGCGCGGGCGTCGGCGCGGGCGGCGCGTAGTTGCGTGGTGAATACGACTAGGGCCTCGGTGAACTGATGCGTGATGGCTTGGGATTTCAGAGGCGAGGAGGCGGCGCGGCGGAGGCGGGCGGTGAGGGAGAACGCGGTGCGCACGAAGGCCTCGCGGCGGGCAAGGTAGGCTTGGAAGCGCAGGGTAGCGGCCAGAAAGGGAAAGGGCGCGGCGGTGGCGAGACGGGCAAACTGGCGGGCTGCGCGGGCGTGAGTCGCGGCGGAGTCGCGGCGGCCGGCGGCGAGGGCCCATTGGTTGTTTATTTCCCAGCGCGAGTTGCCGCAAAAGGCGTGGGCGTCGGTCGCGAGCAGGCGGCGGGCGAAGGTGCGGGCGGAGGCGTTTGTTACCAAATTGGTTACAAATTTGGTGGTGGTGGAGGATTTGGAGGGGAGGCGTTTAGGTGAGTTTGTAACCAAATTGGTGACAAAATCGGCGTGGAGGCGGCGGAGGCCGGCGGCGAGGAGGGTGGTGGGGTCGGTGGGGGAGGATGGGTCGAGCCAGAGGGTGGCGGCGGCGGCGGAGAGGAGGGTGTTGGTCGGGAGGGCGAGGCGGTGGGGTTCCCAGCTGGTGACGAGGTAGCCGGTGGCGTTGGTGGCGAGGGCGCGGTGGTGCCAGGCGGCGAGGTTGTGCAGGCGATCGGTCCAGACCGGGGCGGATTCGTGGCGGAAGGCGCCGTTCATGGGGCAGGCCCAGAGTTGGTGGGAAACCTGCGGGCTGAGACCCGAGACCTGCGATTGGGCGAGGAGGGCGGGGAGGTCGTAGGGGGCGAAGTGGTGCAGCTCGACGCGGGGTAGGCGGGTGAAGGGGTGGTAATACCAGTCGTAGAGGCTAAGGCCGGGCGGGAGGAGCGGGATGCACTCGGGGAGGAGCGGGAGCATGTCGGCCCAGAGGCCGAGGCGGAGGCCGCGGCGGGTGGCGGCGGCGTGGAGGCGGGTGACGTGGCGGGCGAAGTGGGCGGCGAGGCCGATCTCGGCGACTTCGGCGCGTGAGAGCGGGTGTTTGCCGAGGTGGAAACTCTCATCGAGGCCGCAGTGGATCTCGCGGGCGGTGCAGAGCGGGGCGAGGTCGGTGAAGATGCGTTCGACGAGTTCGGAGATACGGGGGTGGAGCGGGCAGATCTGACCGGTGGAAAGGGCGGCACCGGTAGCGGGGTCGCGCAGTTCGTTGAGGTCGCGCCACTCGGGGGTTTTGATGAGGTATTGGGTGTGGCCGAGAAGGTTGGCGATGGGGACGGTCTGGATGCCGTGGGCGGAGGCAGCGGCGACGAGGCGGGTGAACTGATCCCAGGTGTAGGCGTCGGCGCGGGCGACGCCTGGGAGGGACGGGTAGTCCACGGCGTCTTCGAGGTGGAGGTAGAGGCGTTGGTAGCCCCAGGCGGCGTAGCGGGGGAGGAGGGCGAGGAGGTGGTCGAGGTCTTCGATCTGGCGGGCGAGGTCCCACTGGAAGGCGCGGAGCATGGGGGCAGTCGGATTTTTTAACGCGAAGACGCCAAGGACGAACCGAAGAGCACAAAGAATGAGGGTGGAAAATAAAAAGGCCCGACTCGCGCGGGCGCGGGTCGGGCCGAGGGTTTTTTGGTGCGAGGGGCTTACTTGCGCTTGGAGGCGATGAGTTGCTCGAGCTTCACGATGTCGGCGCTGAAGAGGCGGATGCCTTCGGCGGTCTTTTCGGTGGCGAGGGCGTCTTCGTTCATGGCGAAGCGGAAGGCCTTTTCGTCGAAGCTAACCTTCTTGAGGTCGGCGGACTGGGCGGCGGTGGCGTCGAGTTTGCGGACCACGGGGGCGTCGCTCTTGGCCAGCTCGGCGAGGAGGCTGGGGGCGATGGTGAGGAGGTCGCAGCCGGCGAGTTCGAGGATCTCGCCGGTGTTGCGGAAGGAGGCGCCCATGACCTCGGTCTTGTAGCCGAACTTTTTGTAATAGGTGTAGATCTGGGTGACGGACTGGACGCCGGGGTCCTTGGCGCCAGTGAAGTCGCCGGTGGGGTTCTTGGCTTTGTGCCAGTCGAGGATGCGGCCGACGAAGGGGGAGATGAGCTGGATGCCGGCCTCGGCGCAGGCGACGGCTTGGGCGAAGGAGAAGAGGAGGGTGAGGTTGCAGTGGATACCCTCTTTTTCGAGGACCTCGGCGGCCTTGATGCCTTCCCAAGTGGAGGCGATCTTGATGAGGACGCGGTCGCGGGAGATGCCGGCTTTTTCGTAGAGGGCGATGATCTCGCGGGCCTTGGCGAGGGTGCCGACGGTGTCGAAGGAGAGGCGGGCGTCCACTTCGGAGGAGACGCGGCCGGGGACGAGCTTGAGGATCTCGAGGCCGAAGACGACGAGGAGGCGGTCGATGACCTGGTCGAGGCGGGCGGTGGGGCCGGCGTCGGCGATGGCCTTGTCGAGGAGGGCCGCGTATTCGGGCATGGCGGCGGCCTTCAGGATGAGGGACGGGTTGGTGGTGGCGTCGCGCGGGGCGAAGGCCTTCATGCTTTGGAAGTCGCCGGTGTCGGCGACGACGACGGTGAGGGCTTTGAGCTGGTCGAGTTGGTTGGCCATGATGATTGGGAAGATGGTGAGGAAAGGTAAGGCGGGCGCGGGGTGTCGAGGGAGCGACACGAGGTGAACTGGACGAAGCCGATCAGACAAAGGCGGCGGTGTGCGGGTGTCACGCCCTGCGGTCGGCGCTGTTCGGCAAATTATTTCTCAACCAGATGAGCGCGGTCGATTCATCGGCGATGGCGCCGTCGAGCTGGGCCTCGAAGGCGAGGTCGAGCAGGCGTTTGAACTCGGGGCCGGGGTGGAGGCCGGCGGCGATGAGGTGGCGGCCGAGCAGGAGGGGGCGCGGAGCGGCGTCGGCGAGGGCGAGGTCGCGGGCAAGGGCGAGCAGGCGGTCGATGCGGGCGAGGGTATCGGGCGAGTGGAGGGGCGGGCGGCCGTTGCAATCGGCGCGCATGATGGCTGCGAGATCGTCGAGGGTGGCGGGGGCGAGGCGACGGGCGAGGCGGCGGACGGCGTTGGGGCCGAGGCCCTCGGGGCCGGCGCTGTGCGGGACCATGTGGTTGGCGACGAGCGGGCTGATGGCCGGGGCGTGGTCGAGGGGGGCGCCGATGCGGCGAAGGAAGGCTTCGGCGGGCGCGACGCCGGCGGCTTCGTGGCCGGGGCTGGTCCAGCGCAGGCGGCCGGAGCCGGGGGGCTTTTCCTCGCGGCGGGTGCAGGCGGGTTTGCCGACGTCGTGGAGTAGAATGGCGAGCAGGAGAAGGCGGCGGCGACGCGGGGACGCGTTGTCCCATTCGGGATCGCGGGCGAGGGCGTCGCAGCAGTGGGCGGTGTGGGTAAACACGTCGCCTTCGGGGTGCCACTCGGGGTCCTGGGGGCAGCCGGTGAGGGCGGCGAGTTCGGTGAAGTGGGCGAGCCAGCCGGTCTCGACGAGGACGCGCAGGCCGGCGGAGGGGCGGGTGGATTTTTCGGCCCACTTGGCCCACTCGTGCCAGATGCGCTCGACGGGGAGCTCGGCGAAGGTCGGAGCAATCTGGCGGCAGAGGGCGGCGGTGGCGGGGTCGAGGGTGAGGTCGAAGCGGCCGGCGAGCTGCATGGCGCGCAAGACGCGCAGGGGATCTTCGACGAAGGCGGGGCTGGTGTGGCGAAGGCGGCGGGCGCGGAGGTCGGCTTCGCCGCCGTGGGGATCGATGAGATGGGAGTCGACGGGGTCCCAAGCGAGGGCGTTGATCGTGAAGTCGCGGCGGGCGGCGGCCTCGGCGTCGGAAAGAGTGGGGTCAGGTGCGATGGCGAAGCCCCGGTGGCCGGCGCCGGTCTTGGATTCGCGGCGGGGGAGGGCGATGTCGTATTCGGTGCCTGAGGCGAGGCGGAGTTTGATCACTCCGAAGCTGCGACCGACCACGTCGGTGGCTCCGAGTGGCGAGAGCACGCGGTGGAGATCGGCAAAGGAGGCGCCGCCGACCTCGAGGTCGAGGTCTTTGGGTTCAAGGCCGAGCAACCAATCGCGCACGGCACCGCCCACGATGCGGGGGCGTCCGACGCGGCGGATCGCATCAAGGACAGGATGGAGCTCGGCGGGCAGTTGCACGCAAACGGCGGCTTAGGCTTGGCGGCGAGTTTCGAGGGCGAGCAGGATCCAGCCGATGAGGAAACCCACGCCGCCCAGCGGGGTGATGGGGCCGAAGATCTTGGGGCCGCCCAGAGCCAAAACGTAAATCGAGCCGGAGAACAGCAGGCAGCCCAGCAGCCAGGCGATTTGAATGCGTGCAAGGCGTGACAGGCGCGAGGGATGCGCCGCAGCCCAGGCGGCCACCGCGAGGCAGGCGACGGTGTGGAGAAGATGATAGTGGGCGGCGGTTGACCACGCGTTTAAATTCCCGTTCTCGATGAGCTTAGGTTCAAGGGCATGCGCGCCCAGCGCCCCAAGGGACACGACGACAAAGCCAGAGATCGCGGTGAGGAGAGTGAGGCGCGGTGTCATGAATAAGAATGATGTGGGGGACGCGAAATTTGGAGGCATCGGCGAGGCGGTGGCGCCTGGCAGGCAGGTGCCCGAGATCAATCCGGCCTTGCATTTTACAAGTCCTTCGTTCTCTTGCGGGCGTCGTCAACTGCGACAAAACCAAACAAACCAAACAAACCATGATCAAGCAAACCTCCCTTGCTCTCGCCGCCCTCACCGCCGGCCTCACCGCCCAGGCTCAGGACGCCGCTCCCGCCGCCGAAGGTTCCGCCCTCTCGGTCACCGTGGACGTCACCTACGTCTCCGACTACGTTTTCCGTGGTGCCAAGCTCGGCGGCGCTTCCATCCAGCCCTCCGTCGAGGCCGCCTACGGCGACTTCTACGCCGGCGCCTGGCACACCAGCGAGCTCAGCAACACCACCGCCAACGCCACCGAGACCGACCTCTATGCCGGCTATGGCCTCGCGCTGACCGACACCCTCTCCCTCGACGCCGGTGTCACCCGCTACACCTACGAAGGTGGCAGCAATGACGACACCACCGAAGTTTATGTCGGCCTCTCCGCTGACGTTCTCCTCAGCCCCAGCCTCTACTACTACTACGACTTCGATCTCGAGACCTACACCGTCGAGGCCTCCGTTGGCTACAGCCTGCCCATCGACGCGGTGAACACCTCCCTCGATCTCTCCGGCGCCGTCGGCCACGTCGGCGCGCCCGGCGAAGACCGCACCTACTTCGTGGTTGGCGCCGCGGTTCCCTACGCCCTGAGCGAGACCGCCACCCTGACCGTCGGTGTTGACTACATCCTCAATGACAGCGATCGCCTGATCGACGGCGACGAAGATGGTGTTGTCGGCTACGCCGGCGTCTCCATCGGCTTCTAATCTCGCTCGCGAGATTTTTAGTTCGAACGGATTCGTTTATTCTTCCTTCAAGACCCGTCCCGCCTCGCGCGGGGCGGGTTTTTCTTTTTCGGTTAAAATCGACAGTTGACAGGGTGGGGGCGCTCTTATGCCTTCACCCCTTTTCTCATGAAAACGTTCCTCGCCAAGCAGGAGACCGTGCAGCCCAAGTGGTATCTCATCGATGCCGAGGGCGAGGTTCTCGGTCGTATCGCCGTCAAGGCGGCCAACATCATCCGCGGTCGCCACAAGGCGTCCTACACCCCGTCCGTTGACACGGGCGACTACGTCGTGGTCATCAACGCCGCCAAGGCGGTCCTGACCGGCAAGAAGGAAGAGCAGAACGAGTATATGTTCTTCTCGGGCTTCGTCGGTGGCGAGAGCTACCGCAGCATGCAGCAGCAGCGTGAGCGCAACCCCGAGTTCATCATCGAGCACGCCGTGAAGGGCATGCTCCCGAAGAACCGTATCGCCCGCACCATGCTCACCAAGCTCCGCGTATTCGCCGGCGCCGCCCACACCCACGAGGCGCAGAACCCGGTCAAGATCTCCGTTCGCTAAGCACCTTATCCCATGAGCGCTGAAACCACCGTCTTTATCGCCACCGGCCGTCGCAAGACCGCCACCGCCCGCATTCGTATCACCGAAGGCACGGGCAAGTTGATCGCCAATGGTCGCACCTTTGACGACTACTTCTCCCACGAGAATTTCTCCAAGCAGGCCTACATCCCCCTGCTCACCGTGGAGCTCAAGGACAAGATCGACGTGACCGCGAACGTCACCGGTGGCGGCGTGGCCGGCCAGGCCGGCGCGGTTGCCCACGGCATCGCCCGCGCGCTCCAGCGCATGAACCCCGAGCTGCGTCCCGCCCTCAAGAAGGCCGGCCACCTCATGCGCGACCCTCGCGAAAAAGAGCGCAAGAAGCCCGGCCAGCCCGGCGCCCGCAAGCGCTTCCAGTTCTCGAAGCGCTAAGCTTACGCAAGCGGCCCGCGCCGCCCTGCAACTTTTTCAAAGCCACCCTCTCGGGTGGCTTTTTTGTTTTGCGGCCGGGTCGTTCGGTCGTGGGGAAAATCCCGCTGGCGTGAATGGCCGCGGCGTGTTGAGTGACGCCTCGTAGCGCTGCGATGCCTGGCATGATCCAAGGGTTTCTGGACTTTTTTGCGCCGACGAACGCCGGCATGGCGACGTCGGGCGCGTCGGCGTCCCATCCGGTCTCGACTGTGACGGCCTCGGCGCGCGGCGACGGGGCTGAGGCGGAGAAGCCGGATGTGGTTTTCGAGCGCAGCGCGCGGGCCGAGCGCTATCGGCTGACCTTGCGCAAGGATGGCGTGGCGGTGGCGACCATCCCGGCGCGAGGCAGCGAGCGCGAGGCGCGGGCCTTTGTGGAGCAGCACCGCGACTGGCTGGAGCGGGCGAGGGCGAGGCAGCGCCAGAAGCCGCGCGCGGCGACGGTGTGGACGCCGGGCACGCACGTGCTCTGGCGGGGCGAGTTGACGGAGATCCGCAAGGCGGCGGAAGGGGCGCGGCCTTGCGTGAGCCTGGGGTCGGACGTCTTTCGTGTGCCGCATTTCGACGGCGACCTGCGGCCGACCCTGGAGGCGCACTTCCTGCGGAAGGCGAAGATCGAGATCACGGCCCGCACCTGGGAGCTGGCGGCGGAGACGGCGATGGAGGTGAAGGAAGTGATGGTGCGCAACCAGCGCACACGCTGGGGCTCCTGCACCACGGGGGGCGTGATCTCGCTAAACTGGCGTCTGATCCAGGCGCCGGAGTCGGTGCGCGACTACGTGATCTACCACGAGCTGATGCATCTGAAGGAGATGAACCACTCGGATCGGTTCTGGCGGCGGGTGGAGGAAGTGTGCCCGCCTTGGCGCGAGGCGGAGGCGTGGCTGAAGCGCAACGGCTCCATGCTCGGGCTGTAGCGGGGCGGGCGCGCGCGGTGCGGTGCGACGGAGCGGAGCGTGTTTGGGCTTTCATCGCGGCGGCAAATCGGCGGAGCTTGCGGCATGGCGATGGAGCAACTGACCGAACGGCAGGCTTTTCTGGTGTTGAACGCGTTGCCCGACATCGGGCCGATCACGACGAATCGTCTGCTGGCGGCGCTGGGCGACGATCCCCGACGGCTTTTCGAGGCGTCGGCGCGGGAGCTGGAATCGGTGAAGGGCGTGGGGCCGAAGATCAGCGGCAATCTGCGCGGCTGGCGCGCACTGGTGGATCTGGAGAAGGAGGAGGCGAGGCTGGCGCAGGCCCAGGCGAGCTTCGTGAGCCGGCGCGATCCGGCGTATCCGCCGCTGCTGCGCGAGCTGGCGGACGCGCCGCTCGGGCTGTATCGACGCGGTGAATACGGATTTGACGCGCCCTGCGTGGCGATCGTGGGCTCGCGTCGCACCACGCTCTACGGGCAGGCGACGGCGAAGAAGCTGGGCTATGATCTGGCGCGGCGGGGTTTTTGCGTGGTGAGCGGGCTGGCGCGCGGCATCGACACGCAGGCGCACGAAGGCGCGCTGGAGGCGGGCGGGATCACGGCGGCGGTGCTGGGCAACGGCATCGACATCATTTATCCGCCGGAGAACCTGAAACTCTATCAACGCATCGAGGAGCGCGGGGCGATCCTCACCGAGTTTCCCTTTGGGCGGCGGGCGGACAAGCAGTCCTTCGCGATGCGCAACCGCATCGTGGCGGGTATGTGCCGGGCGGTGATCGTGGTGGAGAGCGACGTGAGCGGTGGCTCGATGATCACGGCGAAATTCGCGGGCGAGCAGGGTCGGTTGGTGTTTGCCGTGCCCGGGCGCATCGACCAGCCGAGCAGCGCGGGGTGCCACCAGCTCATTCGCGACGGCGCGACCCTGCTGACCTCGGTGGAGGACGTGGTGAGCGAGCTGGATTATCTGGAGGGTTTTGGTCCGGCGGGCGTGGGCGCGGTGCCGGAGAATGGCGAGCGCGCGGAGCGTCTGGGAACGGGCGGAGTGGCGGCCGGCGCGGGATCCTTTGGGGGCGAGCTGGGCGCGGACGAGGCGCGGGTGCTGGGGTGCTTCGCGGGCGGGGCCATCCTGACGCCGGACGCGGTCACGGGGGCGAGCGGCCTGGCGAGCCCGGTGGTGACGGCGACCCTGATGATGCTGGAGCTAAAGCGGCGCGTGGTGAAGCGCACGGACGGGGCCTACGAGGCGCGGTAGGGGAAACTCGGATACGGAGGCCGCGGGCGCTTAGAAGTTCATGTAGGAGGCGTTGGCGTTGCGATCGGCGTAGGTGATGTATTCTTTCCAGGAGTCCATGCCGAGGGGCTCGCCGGAATCGAGGGCGGAGAGGGCCTCGTCGTAGTGGAAGGCGGAGCCGCCGACTACGGAGATGTTTTTGCCGATGATGGAGCCGAAGACGTTGCCGTTGGTGCCGCCGCCGTTGAGGGAGATGGCACCGTTGGGCGCGTAGACGACGGAGCTGAGCACGCCGTTGCCGCTGATGGAGATGGTTTGCGCGGTGGCGTCCGACTGGGGGCGGGTGCCCCACAGCATGAAGTCGGCGGGCTTGTTGGCATTGGCCACGCCGTTGCCGGCGATGGAGACGTTGCCGGCGGTGAAGATCTCCACCTTGGGGCGGATGAGGCCGGAGGGGGCGTTTACCCGGATCGAGGCGTTACCCCCTATGGTGATGTTAGTGCCGGCGCCCGTCATGCGGATGACGACGTTGTTGGCGATGGTGAGGATGTTGGAGGCGTTGCCGCCGAGACTGATGGAGCCGATGTTGTAGTAATATTTTCCATCGGCGGCTGGGAGGAGGTCGGTCAAGCGCGGCAGGGTCGTGGCGCCTGAAATGGACGCGATGGTGTAGCTGCCGACGCCGGTGTAGGCGGCGGGCTGGGCGACGTCCTCGAAGTTGGCGGTGAAGTCGGTCATCACGTGATCGCTGACCACCGTGCCCTGAGGGGTGCCAAAGGGGCCGACGGTGCCCTGGCTACCGACATTAAGGCCCGAGGTGTCGGAGGTGCCGACCACGGCGAAGCCCCAGATGTCCGCGTTGCCGAGGTTGAAGGTGTCGGCCTGCACGGAGGCGGAGCCGGCGGAGCCGCGGGCGAAGCGGTTGGTGGTGGAGGGCGAAGGGGTATAGGCGCCGAGGCGCGAATCGTAGCTGTCGACCATGGCGTTGTTGCCGCTGAAAGAGATGAGGTCCTTGGCGACGAGACCGGTGGAGAAGCGGGAGCGTTTGCTGAGGCTGATTTTCACCCAGCGCTCGATGGGCGCGCCGCGGCGGGGGGTGATGATGCTGCGGGAGAGGACGAAGGGCGAGGTGCCGACGAGGTTGCCGCTGCTGATGTAGACTTTGACCTGGGCGGTGGCGCCGCCGGAGAGGCGAGGGAGGGTGAAGGTGCGGCGGACGGCGCCGGTGCCGAGGGTGTTCCAGCCGTTGTCGGACCAGACGGTGCTGTTACCGCCGAGCCGTTTGTTGATCGACCACATGGCGTGCTCGAGGCCGGTCTCGGCGGCGTTCATGGCGGCGCCGGCGTAGAAGGTGCGGTAGGAGAGCTGGGTGGACTGGTTGGCGAGGCGAAGAAAGGAGCCGAGCGAGATGGCGATGATGGCGGAGAACAGGAGCGCGGTGAGAAGCAGGCTGCCGCGGCGGGAAGCGATGCGGCGGGTGGTGCGGCGGGAAGGAGAGTCGGTGGCGTGCATGGCGGGGCGGGTCAGGTGGTGACGTGCTTGTTGCGCAACACGAAGCGGGCGGAGATCACCTTGTTGGTGATGAGGGCCAGGGAGCGGTTGGAGCGTTCGGTCTCGAGGGAGATCTGGACTTGTTTGGTGGCGCCGCTGGTCGCCGCCGTGATGCTGGTGAGCGGGATGGCGGCGGTGTCGATGCTGTAGGCGTTGAACTCGAAGTCGCGGATGTTGGTGATGAGAACGTCGGTGGTGGTGGCGGTGGTGCGGGTAAAGGAACGCGCGGGAATGGAGCCGGAGGCGGTGATGTGGTAGGTGTAGGTGGCGGTGGACGTGGCGCCGCCCTGCTCGATGGTGAGGGTAAGGGAGTTGGCGCTGTTCCAGAGGGCACCGGAGGACATGCGCACGTCCTGGGCGAAGGTCTCCATGGCGTTGCGCGCCTCGGTCTCCATGTCGGTGTAGTTGCGCATGGCGATGCTGGCGCGGGTGATGAAGAGAAACGCGGTGAGGACGGCGATCATGACGAGGCCGGACAGACCGGCGGAGACCATGACCTCGACCAGGGTGAAGGCGCGCTTCAGGCCGCCGCGAAGGGTGCGGGGCTCACGAACGGCGGTCGGCTTTGGTGTAGTAGTAGTCATAGAGGCCGTTCTTGGAGTATTCGGTGGAGGAGGTGCGGTTGTGGCGGCTGCCATCGATCCCGGTCCAAGTGATGGTGATGGTGATGGTTTTCATCTCGCCGTTGCGGTTTGGGGTATCGGCGACGGTGCGGATGATGGTGAAGCGGTTATCTAGCTGGGAGGTGGTCGCGCCGCTGGGGAAAATCGAGGGTAGCCTGATGCGTTCCGAGGCCGGCAGGCGAATGACGGCGGGTTTGAGATTCCCGGTGGCGTCGCGCGAGGCGGTGTCCCAGGGGAGCAGGCGGATGCGTTCCATTTCGCTCTGCATGATCTGGGCGGCGAGGGTGGTGTTGCGCGCGGTGTCGATGGCGCGAAAGCCGCCTTGGAGCACGATAATGCAGGACGAGATGCCGAAAATCATGACGAAGGTGGCCATGATGACCTCGGCGAGGCTGAAGCCGGCCCGGGCACGGGGCGTGGAGCCGATGCCGAAACGACGACGGGCGTCGCGGGTTTGCGGGGTTGGGTAGGGGCGCGATACCATGCGACCAGTCTACGCTAGTCGCAGGGTTACCCCTAGGGGCGGAGGGCCTGAATTTTCAGGCCTGCCCGGTAGGCCCGAAGGTATCTATCTGCCCAGGGTAATGGGCGGAAAGAAACTAGGTGTTTTGCTCTGGGCTGGCCTGGACCCAGAGGGCGGCGGCCTGGGAGCGACGCTTGATTTTCAGTTTGTCGAAGACGTTGACCAGGTAGTTCTTTACCGTGTTGTCACTGAGGCCGAGTTGGACGCCGATCTCCTTGTTGGTGCGGCCTTCGGCGACGAGGGCGAGCACGCGACGTTCCTGGCCGGAGAGGAGGTTGAGGCCGGTTTGCTGGCTCTGGGCCTGGGCACCGGTGCGGCCGGCGCGGACGAGGTCGAGCACGCGCTCAACCAAGCCGGTGCCGAGGATAGACTCGCCGCGGTGCAGGCTGACGACGGCTTCGATCAGGCGCTCGGGATCGACCTCCTTCATGAGGTAGCCGTGGGCGCCGGCCACGATGGCTTGGTGGATAAAGTCGTCGTTGGCGAACGACGTGAGCATGAGGATGCGCGCGTGGGGGTGGTCGTGGAGGATGGCGCGGCACGCGGCGAAGCCATCGCCGTCGGGCAGGCGGATATCGAGCAGGACCACGTCGGGCTTGGTGGCGCGGGATAGCGCCACGGCTTCCGCGACCGAGCCCGCTTCGCCAACGATCTGGAATTCCGATTGCTGGTGGCGGCCTTCGAGCAGGCCGCGAACGCCGCGGCGGACGAGGACGCTGTCGTCGACGAGGAGGAGGCGTATGGTGGTGAGCGCGGGGGTGTCGGTGCTGGCCATGCGAAAGCGAGGGGGGAGGTGGGTGGAGGGAGCGGATTAGCGCGCGCGGGCGCAAGTGGGTTTCACGGATCGAGCAAGGGTAGCCACCGGGCGCGGGCCTCGGGGGTATCCAAGGTGCGCCATCCGTCGGCGCGGTAGGGCGCGTGACGGTGCAGGCGGGCGAGCGCCAGATCGTAGTGGAAAGCGGCGTTGCCGGTGAAGGTGAGGCGGCGGGCGACGATGGCTCCCGCGACATCGCCGTTGCCTACCACGGTGACCTCGGCCTCGGGGGCGTAGAGCACGCCGGAGAGGGCGCCGTTGCCGAAGATCTGGATGGTCTGCAGGCCGGACCTGACCTCGGTGCTCCAGAGCTGGAAGGAGGCGGGGGACGGATTCTGGTTGAGCAGGCCCCGGCCGCCGATCGCGACGTCGCCCGCAACGTAAAGAGTGAGGCTGGAGCCCGGTGGCACGATGATCGCGGCGTTGCCAGTCAGGCGAAGCGAGAGGGTCGGTTCGGTGAGCACCAAGGTGACATCGCCCAGAATAGTGAGGGTGGCGGAGCCGGATAATTGCAGGGCCGGTGAACGCCAGGAGGTGGCTGCGTCCAAGGTGCCGAGGGTGGGTCCGAAAGAAGCGAGCAAAGTGCCGCCGGCGGGGGGCGGTATGGCGGGGAAATCGGCGCTGAAATTAAAGCTGAGCCGCGCGGGATCTATCGTGCCGGGGGCCACGCCAAAGGGACCGATGAAACCGCCCGAACCGACGTCGGGGGTGAGGCCGGACGTATGGAAATAGCCGTGGATGCGAGCTTGGTTGAGAGCGGCGTTGGGGTTGTCCAGCGCACCGGTGGCGACGCTGCCGGTATCGGTGGCGCGGCCGGGTTGATAGGGCAGGGCGGGGGTGGCGGGGTCGGAGTCGGGATCGGAGTTCCAGCTGTCGAAGGTGGTGTTGCGTCCGCGGAAAACGAGGCTGTCGCGGGCGACGAGGCCGGCGGCGAAAAAAGAGCGCCGTTTCAGGGTGGTCTCGATCATCTGGGTGACGGGTGCTCCGCCCGGGCTGCGCACCGAGGCGAGGGAGACGAGGATGGGGTTGGTGGACTCGGTGGGTTGGAGCGGGCTGGCGTAGATCTTCACGTCGCCCGAGGTGGTGTGCGACAGGGTGAAGCCTTCGAGACGACGCCAGGCGGATCCGCCGGAGGTGCGCCAGCCCGACCAAGGCTCGGGGTGTCCGTTGAGCAGTCGATTGTAGGTCCACAGGCCCTCCTCCAGGCCGGCCTCGGCGAGGTGAAAGGCGGCGCCGCGGTCGAAAGTGCGCTGGGCGAGGCGGGCGGTGCCGAGGTTGAGGCTCAGGTAGCTGCCCAGCACGAGGGCGAGGATGGCGGAGACGAGGAGCGCGACGATGAGGACCCCGCCGCGGCGGCGGGCGAAGTGCGCGCCGGGCGTCGTAGGGGGAAACTGGATACGGGGGGCGGGCATCGGTCGCGGGGTCATTGACCGGTGGGTTTGTTGCGCAGGACGCAGCGCACGGAGGTGGCGAGCTGGCTGGCGACGGGAGTCTGGGCGCCCGGGCGGACGGCGCGCAGGCGGACCTCAAGGAGCTTGGTCTCGAGGTCGTTGGCGGCGGTCGGGGGTTCGCTGGCCCCGGGGCCGGGGAGGCGATAGCGGGCGAAGGAAAAATCGGGCGCGACGTGCGGGACGAGGGTGACGGCGGGCTGGCCCGCGACCTGGCGGATGAACTTGCCGGGCGCGGCGGGATCGGACGCGGGCACGAAGGCGTAGGTGACCTCGGGGCCCGCGCCGGCGGGGAGGCGGAGGGTGACGCGGGTGGAGTCCTGCCAGCGCAGGTCGGTGGCGAGGCGGGCGTCGCGGTTGAAGCGCTCGGTGGCGATGCTCAGCTGCCGGTTCATCGCCGCGTAGGCGGAGGCGTTGAACCCGCTCCGGCTGATGAGGAGAAACGTGGACAACACGCCGGCGAGGACGAAGCCGGTGAGGGTGGCGGAGATAAGGACCTCGGTGAGGGTAAAGCCGGACACGTGCGACCGATGCCGTCCGGGGTGGCGGGCGGCGAGCGGGGTGGCGGCGGCGGGCGCGACCGGATCAGCGTGTGGTGTAGAAGTAGTCATTGAGGCCGCTGCGGCTGTAACGCGTGATGAGGCGGGCGGTGTGGGCGCGGCCGTCGAGGCCGCCCCAGTTGGCTTGGAGGGTGATCTCCTTCATGCCTTCGCGGATATCGCGGATCTGGCGCGTGCAGGAGAACCGCGCGAATTCCCCGCCGGCGGGCACCGGGATGTCTTGGGGGCCGGCGGATTGCAGGATTTCCAGTTGATTCCAGCTTAGCAGCCGGATGCGTTCCAGCTCGGTATGCATGACCTGGGACGCCACATCGAGTTGGCGCGCCTGGGCGATGGAGGAAAGGCTGCGTTGCAGGGTGACCAGCGCGCCGCTGATGCCCAGCACGAGCACGGTGGACGCCACCATCACCTCCACGAGGGAAAAGGCCCGAACGCGCGGCCTCCCACGAGGGCACCGGGCCTGTTCGGGTGGGGGTGGGGGCGGGGAAGTTAAGGCCGAGGAGGCAGACATTTACACCGGGCAACTGCGGCGATCAACGTAGGCAAGATGGGCGTTTGGTCGAGCGTCGGCGCGGGGCTGGGTCAAGGTGCTAGGGAGCCTTACTGAGTAAGGTCGGGCTCGGGGCGGGGGGCGGATGCGGCGTCATCGGCGGGGTCGGGCAGGGTAAAGTGGAAGGCAAGGCGCGTGCCATGGCCGGGAGCGGAGTGCAGTTCGGTGCGTGCGCCGTGGGTGGCCGCGCGGGCGAAAAGGTTGTCCAGGCCGCGGCCCCGTTTGACCCGCGCGGGGTCGAAGCCGGTGCCATCGTCCTCGACGTGCAGGCAAAGGGTGGGGGGCTGGTCGGAGGTGCGGTGTATGCGGATGCGGACGAGGCGCGCCTGGCCGTGGCGAAGCGCATTGCTGATGGCTTCGCGGAGGAGGAGCAGCAGGTCGGTGCGAAGGGTGAGCGGGAGGCTTTCCACGGCGGGCTCGTCGAGGTCGAACTCGGCGCGGGCGAGGCCGGAGGCGTTGGTGGCGGCGAAGATGTTTTGCAGGGTGTGGAGAAAGCCGTCGTCGCGCAGCGTCTCGGGTTCGAGGCCGGTGATGAAGTCGCGGACGTCGCGGATGGTGTCGTTGAGCAAATCGGCGATCTGGCCGAGGTGGCGCTCGGCGGCCTGCGTGTCGGTGCCGAGTTTCTTGCGCGCCGAGGCGAGCCCCAGGCCGGCGGCGTAGAGCGACTGGATGACGCCGTCGTGGAGATCTCGGCCGAGGCGAGCGCGTTCCTCGAGGGTGCGTTGCAACTCCTGCTCGGCGTGGCGGCGCTCGGCGACCTCGCGTCGCAGCTCTTCGCGGTGTTCGAACGAGGATACGATCAACTCGGCCACGCGGGTGAGCTCGGTGCGGGCCTTGAGCAGGGGCTGGATCGGGGCGGCATCATGCCGGGCGAGGCTCTGGGTGATCCATCCCAGCGGGCGCAGAATCCAGCGGTGCAGGCTGACCGCGAGGGAAGCGATGAGGCAGAGGCCAAAGAAGAGAAAGACGCGGGTCTTGAGCCGGTCGGTGGCGATGTAAAAAGAGATGTCCGGGGCGGGTTTCACCAGCCGCAGTGTCTGAATATGCACCCCGGACCATCCGGTCAGCGGGCGGAGCACCACGATGGGGGCGGGCGCATCCGTTTTCTCGGCGGTGTGTTTGAGGGCGTCGGCGATGCTGGCGGCGGCGGGCGGGCCCAGAGAGGCCGAGCTGTCGGTGAGTTCGCCGAGCCGGCGCAGGTAGGGCTCGTCCCACAGGCGGGCGGCGAAAAGCCATGCGTTGCCGTTGGGGCCCGCTATACGGCAGGATCGGACTTCGAGCAGGCCTGGTGGCGTGGGGTGAAAGTAGGAACGGTTGTCGGAGCCGGGGGCGGTGTGTTCGTCGAGGCGCCCCTCGGGCACGGGCGGGGGCAGACTGATCAAATCCTCGCGAAGATGTTGATAAAGAACCGTGCCATCCGAGCCCAGGATCCAAAGCGCGTCCACGCCGTAGCCGGCGAGTAGCGGGTGGAGTTCCCGCTGGGGCCACGTGGGGTCTTGCGTCGGACGGAAGGTAAAGGTGGCGAGGTCGGACCAGGCGGCGGCGTCGTCGGTGAACCGCCGCAGCGAGGCGGTGCGTAGGTCGAGCCAGTTGCCCAGCAGAGCGGCGTCATCGCGGCGTGCGCTGGCGATGCTTTCGGAGATCTGGCGCTGCTCGAGGGCGCGGAAGGCGAAGAGGCAAAAGACGAAAAGCAGCAGGAGCAGCCCGAGAAGCAGGGCGAGGCGCAGTTTGATGCTCATGCGTGGGCGAGGACGGAGGGCGAGAAACGCGGATGCGGCGGGATTTGCCAACCGCAAAGGCGAGGGCGACGGAAATGCGCCCTTGACTCGGGGGGCTGGGTTTGAGGTCTTGCTCGTTTTCTACAAGCAAACCCTCGACTCCCGATCACCATGGCCAACACCAAATCCGCCATCAAGGCCTCCCGCAAGGCCACCCGTCTCACCGCCCGCAACAAGGCCACGAAGACCAAGCTGAAGACCTTGCATAAGAAGTTCCTCACCGCCGCCAAAGGCGAAGACAAGGAAGCCGCCAAGGCCGCCGCCAGCGCCTACGCCTCCGCGATGGACAAGGCCACCAAGTCCGGCGTGGTGCACAAGAACGCCGCCGCCCGCGCCAAGTCGCACACCGCCAAGGTCGTGTTCGCCAAGTAAGTTTTCGCGATTTTCTCCAAACCCCGCGTGCGCCTCGCCGGCGCCGCGGGTTTTTTGTTTTTTTGCGGCGGGCGGCGAGGGCGCGCTTGAGCCTGTCGGTCGCGCCGGCTGTGTTGGCCGTCCATGAGCGCCGCGCCGCCTGTCTCCCTCCTGCTCCATCGCGGAGCCGCCGAGCTGTGGCCGGCGGTGGTGAGGCCTTGGCTGGAGGCGGGGCGAGGTAGCCTGTCTCGGCGGCTGGTGGTGGTGCCGACCCGAGGGCAGGCCTTGGTGTGGAAACAGCGCTGTGTGCGCGAGGGCGTGCCCTTGCTCGGGGTGGAGTTTATCACGCCGGGACTGGCGCGCAGGAAGTGGCTGCCGACCATGCCGACGGGAAGGCCGGTCATCGGGCAGGAGTTTCTGCGGCTCGGGCTGCGCGGGTTGATCGAGGACCGACTAGCGGCGCTGCCGGAGTCCTCCGAAGGCGAGGCGTTCGAGCGGCGTGCGATCTGGCAGAGCCTGCGCAGCGATCCCGAGCGGGCCTTGCAGGCGCTGGACGATCTGTTGCAGGCGGGGTTGGCGCCGCAGGATTTTCCGCGGCGCGAACTCGCCGAGCTCGGCCGCGCCCTGGTCGCGTGGGCGGATCGGCTCGGCTACGGGCTGGGGCCGGTCCAGGCGATCGCGGCGGCGACGGCTCCGCTGGCCGCCGATACGCCCGCCCTGGCCGCCGACGTGCTGGTGTTGGGGCTGGGCGCGGAAAATTCGGGCGAATTTTTCAACGTGGCCGCGCTGGTGCGGCGTTGCGCGCGGGCGACGGTGGTGTTGCCCGCGCCGGCGCTGCGGGGCGGGGGCGACGTCGGTGACGAGGAGCGATTTGACGAGGCCTGGGTGACGCGCTGGGAGCGTTTTTTGGGCGTGTCGGCGGAAGTGTTGGAATCGGAGCGTGGCGAGGAGGTCGCGCCGCGCATGAGTTTTGGCGCGACGCGGGGCGACGAGGCCGAGTTGATCGTCGCGCAGCTGTGCGCGTGGCT
>JALOTV010000238.1 GCA_025457685.1 Opitutaceae bacterium | reverse complement strand
CAAGGACGAGTGGGCCCAGTTCTGCGCCTCCCTCCGCGAGGTCGCCCACGCCATGCGCGACGACAAACCCGCCCGCGTCATCGAGCTCGCGATCGAGGGTTGGTATGGCGACTACCTCAAGGGCGCCTACGCCGACTACGTCGAACGCTACGAGGAGTTAAAAGCCCTCATCGGCTTCGCCGCCCGCTTCGACGAGATGCAGGAAATGCTCGCCCAAATCGTCCTGCTCAACGGCGAGACGAGCGACAAGGAGGTCGCCCCCAGCCAGGAGGCGATCAAGCTCACCACCGTCCACCAATCCAAGGGACTCGAATACGACGCCGTCTTCGTCATCGGCCTCGCCGACGGCATGTTCCCCGGCCGACGCGCCATCGAGGACGGCGACGTCGAGGAGGAGCGCCGCCTGTTCTACGTTGCGGTCACCCGCGCCAAAAACGAACTCTACCTCTGCTACCCCAAGATCGCCTCTCGCGCCGGCCCCGGCGGCCTGATGCTCAATCCGAGCCGCTTCCTCACCGAGCTCTCTCCCAGCCTCTACGAGCCGCTGCGCATCAAGCGCCAGTTCGGCTGGTGAGCCGCCCCTGAGGCGGCTCCACCGCGCCGCTCAGAACGTGGCCGTGACCTCGTGGTGGTGGCCGGGCTCCAGCTCGATCTCGCCGAGCTTTGTGCACTCCACCGTGTCGTTCTTGTAGAGGCGCACCCGCGCCGGAAAGAGCAGCTCCGCGCTTTCCCAACGCCACTTGCCAATCGAGACGAATTGCAGGGGCACGCCCTTGTCCGTGCGCAGCCCCGGACCATCGCCGCGTATGTAGAGTTTGTTGCCGATGCCGATGTAGGCCGTAACGACCAGCCGCGTGAAGCCGTCGTGCGAAAGCGCCGACTCCATGGCCGCCTCCGGCTGCGCGCTCTCCTGCGTCGCCTCAGCCACCGGCGCTTCCGCCTGTGCCTCGTCATCGGCTTCTTCCTCGGCCTCCTCCTCGGCGTCCTCTTCGGCAGGCTCGGTCTCCTCCTCTTCTTCGGCTTCCTCCTCTTGCTGCACGTCCGTCGCCGCCTCCTCGACCTCGGACTCCGCTTCTTCAGCTTCCGCCGTTTCTTCCTCGGCCACGACCTCCGGAGCGGCTTCGACTACCACGGGCTCAACCGCAACCGGCGCGACCTCGGGCTCCGCTTCCGGAACAGGCTCGGGCTCCGGCTCGGGCGCGGCCACCGCCACCACAGGCTCTGGCGCAGGCGCGGACACCACCGCTTGCGGCGCGGGCGCCGGCTCAGGCGCCGGCGCGACCAAAGCCTGGGCGGCGAGGCTCTTCGCTTGCTCGCCGAAGCGCGTAATCGCTTCCTGCACCGACTGCACCAGGGCTTCCCGCGCCGCCTGCGCGGCGCCCTCGATCGAGCGCCCCGCTTGGTCCGCCGCGTCGTGCAAGGCCGCCGCCGCCGAGGCCGTCTCACGCCGCAGAATCTCCGACGCCTGCTGACCAAACGAATCCGCCACGCGTGGCAAGTGGGTCAGCGCCGCATCCAGCGCGGCCGAGTGCTTGGCCGCCAGATTTTCCAGACGAGTCAGATCCGCCGTCGCGTGCGCCAGGCCGTCGAGCGCGGCCGCCAGCTTACCGGTCTCCGCCGCGCGCAGGGTGTCCAGCTCGTGTCGCAGGCCCGCGTTCTCCTCCGAAGCCGTCGCCGAAAGTTGCTGCTGAAGGTTAGCCAGCCGCGCCTGCAAATCGGCCGGCAGCTGCTCCGCGATCTTCAACTGGCGTGCGGCGTTTTCCGCGATGACCGGCAGATTCGCCACCGCGATGCTGATCTGCTCCGCCGACGCGCCCACCGTGCGCGCCAGCGCCTCGATCTGGCTCGCCCGCTCCTGCAACGCCTCTTCCTGCCGGCGCGCGTGGTTCATCACAAAGGGATACAGCCCGGCGATCGCCCCCAGCCCCACCAGCACCGAGATGCCCGCCAGCGGCGCCACGCCCAGCGGCGCCTCCGCCTGCCAGCCGATCAGGGCGGCCGTTCCCACCAACACCCCGTCGGCGACGAGGAAGGGCCAGGTTTCGAGTCGGGGAGTCTCAGAGGGAAAATCTTTCATGGGAAACGGGGCTGAAGCCTGCGGATGCGCTCGGTATGCGGCGCGCGACGCGACGGAACAAGGGCGAAAAAACGCCCGACGCGCACAAGCGTTTGCCCCCGAGCGTTTCCGCATCATCATCCGTTCCATGGCGGACCCATCCGGTCATTTCATGCGCGTGGAGCGGGAATCAGGCGACGGCCGCTCGCGCCACTACGTCGTCCACGTCCGCGATCCTAAATTCGCCGTGGAGTTCACACCCGATACCGACGCCCCCGATCAGATCGGCCAGGGCGTGCTGAAAAAAATCAGCGTCCCCAACTCCTGGGCCGGCAACTACGGCCAATACGCGCAACTGGTCCGCGCCGCGCAGGATTTTTTCCGGCAATCCCTCGTCACCCCGCCCGCCGCCAAGTCCGAGACCCACCGGCTGAAACACTGAGCCCGCACGCCGCATAAACCGCTGCGTCGTCCTGCCGGATTTGCCGTTTGCCAAGACCTGCCGGCGGTCTAGGCTCATCCATTCCATGTTGTCGTTTATCTTCAAACGTTTTGCCGGCCGCCATTACCGCAAGTTTCTGGAGCGCGCCAAACCCGTCGTCGCCAAAATCAACCAGCTGGACGAGAGCTACAAGGCCCTCACCGACGACCAGCTCCGCGCCAAGACCGCCGAGTTCAAGGCCCGCATCGCCGCCGCCACCGATAAACACGCCGCCCTCGACGCCCTCCTGCCCGAGGCCTTCGCCGCGGTGAAAAACGCCGCCCGCCGCCTCGTCGGCACCAAGGGCCTCGTCTGCGGCCAGGAACTCGAGTGGAACATGGTCCACTTCGACGTCCAGCTCATCGGCGGCATCGCCCTCCACCAAGGCCGCATCGCCGAGATGGCCACCGGCGAGGGCAAGACCCTCGTCGCCACCACCGCGATGTATCTCAACGCGCTCGCCGGCCGCAACGCCCAGCTCGTCACGGTCAACGACTACCTCGCCCGCCGCGACTCCGAGTGGATGGGCTACCTCTACCGCTTCCTCGGCCTCACCGTCGGCTGCATCCAGCAGCAGATGCCGCCCGATCTCCGCCGCCAGATGTATGCCTGCGACATCACCTACGGCACCGCCTCCGAGTTCGGCTTCGACTACCTGCGCGACAACGGCATGGCCACCCGCAAGGAGGACCAGGTCCAGCGCGACCACTGGTTCTGCATCGTGGACGAGATCGACTCCATCCTCGTGGACGAGGCCCGCACCCCGCTCATCATCTCCGGCCCCGCCCCCATCGAGCGCGAACAGCCCTACACCCGCCTCCAACCCCAGGTCGCCCGCCTCGTCCAGGAACAGGTCCGCCTCTGCAACCGACTCATCGGCGAGGCTCAAACTCTCCTCAAGAAGCCCGACCTCTCCCCCGACGACCGCCACGAGGCCGCCCGCCGCATGCTCCAGGTCAAGATCGGCTACCCGCAGAACAAACAACTGCGCGGCCTCATGGAGACCCCCGAGTGGCGCAAGCTGCTCGACAAGACCGAGGTCGAGTTCAACTCCGACTTCCAGAAGCGCGAACTCTACGCCCTCAAGGAAGAGCTCTTCTATTCCATCGACGAGCGCCAGCACCAGGCCGACCTGAGCGAAAACGGCCGCAAGCTCCTCCGCCCCGACAATCCTGACGCCTTCACCCTACCCGACCTCGCCACCGCCTTCAGCGATCTCGAGCGCGTCAACAACCTCACGCCCGAGCAAAAGGAGGCCCAGCGCGCCGCCATGCAGGAGCAGTTCTCCCAAATCTCGGAGGAGATCCACGCCATCTCCCAGCTCCTGCGCGCCTACTCCCTCTACGAGCGCGACGTCCAATACGTCGTCGCCGAAGGCAAGGTCATGATCGTCGATGAAAACACCGGCCGCGTCATGCCCGGCCGCCGCTGGTCCGACGGTCTCCACCAGGCCGTCGAGGCCAAGGAGGGCGTCACCATCGAGCGCGAGACCCGCACCTACGCGACCGTCACGATCCAGAACTACTTCCGCATGTATGAGAAACTCGCCGGCATGACCGGCACGGCCGAGACCGAGGCCACCGAGTTTCACGACATCTACAAACTCACCGTGCAGGTCATCCCGACCAACAAGCCCTGCATCCGCATCGACAAGAACGACTCCATTTTCAAAACCCGCCGCGACAAATACAACGCGGTGCTCAAGGAGATCGAGGCCGCCAACAAGCGCGGCCAGCCCGTCCTCGTCGGCACCGTCTCCGTCGAGCAGTCCGAGGTCCTCTCCCGCATGCTCAAGCGTAGTGGAATCGTGCATACGGTCCTCAACGCCAAGATGCACCAGCAGGAGGCCGAGATCGTCGCCCGCGCCGGCCAGCGCGGCGCCGTCACCATCGCCACCAACATGGCCGGCCGCGGCACCGACATCAAACTCGGCGAGGGCGTGCGCGACCTCGGCGGCCTCTTCGTCATCGGCACCGAGCGCCACCAGAGCCGCCGCGTGGACCGCCAGCTGCGCGGCCGCTGCTCCCGCCAGGGCGACCCGGGCGTGACCAAGTTCTTCCTCTCCCTCGAGGACGAGCTCATGCGCCTCTTCCTCCAGGGCAACCTCGCCTCCCGCATGATGGAGGGCTCGATGAAGGAGGGCGAGGAGCTCGAGCACCCGTGGCTCAACCGCTCCATCGAGAGCGCCCAGAAAAAGGTCGAGCAGCAGAACTTCTCCCAGCGCAAACGCCTGCTCCAATACGACGACGTGCTCAACCAGCAGCGCGAGGTCGTCTATGGCATCCGCAACGCCGCCATCCACGCCGAGCGCCCGAAGGAACTCATTTTTGAACAGGTCGTCGAGGAGGTGGAGTCCCGCCTCGAGACCGCCGGCTACGCCAACGGTCCCGCCTCCGTCACCCCCGCCGCCGCCGAGGGCTTCGTCGGCTGGGCCAACACCCACTTCCCCGTCGGCCTCAAGCTCGAGGACGCCACCGGCAAGACCCTCGAAGCCCTGCGCGACCTCGTGGTCGGCAAGATCCGCGAGGCCTACGCCGTGAAGGAGTCCGTCGAGATCCCC
>JALOTV010000237.1 GCA_025457685.1 Opitutaceae bacterium | reverse complement strand
ACCTCGTTCGGCACGAAGTTCGAGGGTCTTCCGGTCTCGATGAACTTGTCGGAAAAACTCCCCGGTCTCTTCCACGCCGGCAGCGTCGGCATCATCATGAGCGGGTGGCTCGGCACCATCAATTACGGCGTCATCACCGCCAACAAAATCGACAAATACCTGTTCGGCCTCAAACACCCCCAGATCGCGCCCGCGGCGGCCGCACCCGCGACCGCCGGCTAAGCCCTCGCCCGAACGCGGCTCAGCGCGTTTTATCGACTCCTCACCTTCAGCTCGTCCCCACGCTCTCGACCAACCATGTCCGCTCTCGACACCGTCAAATCCCTCATCCCGCACCGTCCGCCCTTTTTGTTCGTGGACGAAATCGTCTCCGAGTCCGCGGACGGACTGGTGGCCAAGCGCACCTGGCGCGCCGACGAGAGTTTCTACGAGGGCCATTATCCGGGCGCGCCCATCACCCCCGGAGTGCTGCTCTGCGAGGCGGTCTTCCAGACCGGCGCCCTGTTCATGGCGCGTCAGGCCCAGACCGCCGGCGCCGCCCCGGGTAGCGGCGTGCCACTGCTTTCCAAGATCAATGATGTGCGCTTCCGCACCCCGATTTATCCGGGCGACACCGTCGTGATCGAGGTGAAGAAAAAGGAAGTCGTCGCCGGCTTCACCATGATGAGCGGCAACGTGAAGAGGGCCGACGGCACACGCGTGCTGAACGTCGATTTCACCGTCGCCTGGAAAACCCCCGAGGGGCAGCAGGCCCAACAGTAACTCGTCCCCGCCTTCCGGCTTTAGCCCCGTCTCCGATGTCCGATTTCCTTCAACTTTCCGGCAAGACCTACCTCGTCCAAGGTGTCGCCAACCGCAAAAGCGTGGCCTGGCACATCGCCAAATCCCTCGAGGACCAAGGCGCGCGGGTAATCTATGCCGTGCGCTCGGAGACGCGGAAAAAGAGCCTGGCCGCCCTGCTTGAGGGCAAACCCGTCTTCATTTGCGATGTGGAGCAAGACGGCGCGGCGGCGCGGCTCGCGGCCGAGGTTGCAGGTGCCGGCCTGGGCCCGCTGCACGGCCTGGTGCACTCGATCGCGTTTGCGAACTACTCCGAGGGCTTCCGGCCTTTTCACGAGACCAAGCGGGCGGATTTTCTCCAGGCCACGGCGATCTCTGCCTTCTCGCTCGTCGAGATGGCCAACGCCTTCAAACCACTCTTCGCGCCAAACGCCTCCGTCGTCACCATCGGCATATCGTCGCTGCTCGTGACCCCCGACAACTACGGCTACATGGGCCCGATCAAGGCCGCCTTGGAATCGTGCGTGCGCTTCCTGGCCAAGAGCTTCAGCGCAGACAGCGCCGTGCGCTTCAATGTGATCGGCGCCGGTCCGCTCAAAACCAGCGCCTCCGCCGGCATCCCCGGCTATCTGGAAAGTTATCTCTACGCGGAGAAACTCACTTTCCGTAAGCGCAACCTGTCCACCCAGGAGGTCGCGGATCCTGCCCTGTTTTTGCTCAGCGAGCGCAGCAGCGGCATCAACGGCACCACCCTCGTCATCGACGCCGGACTGGGGGCGAATTATTTCGACAAGGATATCATCCGGCTGGCCATGCGCATGGAATCCAAGGCCTCCGCCTGACCCCGCGATGCGCTTCCAGCACACCGTCATCGAATCCCTCGCGACCGCGCTGCCGCAGGAAATCCTCAGCTCGGCCGACATCGAGCTCCGCCTCGCGCCGCTCTACGAGCGCCTCCGCCTGCCCGAGGGCCGCCTCGAACTCATGACCGGCATTCGCGAACGCCGCATCTGGCCCGCCGGCACGCGCCCCTCCGATGCCTCCGCCGCCGCGGGCCGGGCCGCCCTCGCCAAGTCGTCGATCCGCGCCGACCAAGTGGAGCTCTTCATCCATGCCGCCGTGTGCCGCGATATGCTCGAACCGGCGACCGCCAGCTTCGCGCATCGCAAGATCGGCCTGCCCGCCACCGCCCAGATTTTCGATCTCTCCAACGCGTGCCTGGGCTGGCTCAACGCGCTCACGGTCGCGGCCGGGCTCATCGAAAGCGGCCAGATCAAATGCGCCCTCGTGTGCTCCGGCGAAAACGGCGGACCGCTCGTCGAGCAGACCCTGCGCACCCTGCTCGGCACGCCGCTCGATCGCAACGGCATCAAACCCTACTTCGCCAATCTCACTATCGGATCGGGCGCGGTGGCCGCCGTGGTTTGCCACGAGAGCCTGCTTCCGGCGGGCGCGCGGGCCCACCGCCTGCTCGGAGGCACGGCGCGCGCCGCGACCGCCCACAGCGAACTTTGCCAGGGCGATACCCACGGTGCCGATGCCCTCGCCATGCAGACCGACAGCGAGGCGCTGCTGGTCGCCGGCATCCAGCTCGCGCGCGAGACGTGGGCCGCCTTCACCGCCGAGTTTGGCGAGTGCTTTGACCGCACGATTTGCCACCAGGTAGGCAGCACCCATCGGCGCAAGCTCTACGAGTTGCTCGGCCTCGACCTCGCGAAGGATTTTTCCACCTTTGAAACCCTCGGCAACACGGGCTCGGTGGCACTGCCCGCCACCCTGTGCGCCGCGGTCGAGTCCGGAGCCGTCCGCGAAGGCGACCGGATCGCGCTGCTCGGCATAGGCAGCGGCCTGAACTCGCTCATGCTGTCGGTTGACTGGTAGTCGGCCTCGATTCACCAGAGCTTACCCGTTTGTGGTTAACACCCTTTCGCCTACATGACCGCCGTTCCCGACTGGCTTCAGCCCTTGTATCCTTTCACGCCCAAGTCTTTCCAGACTCCGGGCGGCGCGCGCATGAGCTACCTGGACGAGGGTGGGGCGGGGCAGGGGAGCGACGGTGCGCGTCCGACCGAGGCCGTGCTCATGCTGCACGGAAACCCCACCTGGTCCTTCTACTACCGCGATCTGGTCCGCGCCCTCGCCCCCAAACTTCGCTGCATCGTTCCCGATCACATCGGCATGGGGCTGTCCGATAAACCCGAATCCTACGCCTACACCCTGGCGCAGCGCATCGAGGACGTGTCCGCTCTAGTGGAAAGCCTGGGCCTCACCCGCATCCACCTCGCAGTGCACGACTGGGGCGGCGCGATCGGCTTCGGGGTCGCCGCGCGCCACGCCGCGAAGATCGGGCGTATCGTGATCTTGAATACGGCGGCGTTTCCCTCGCGCAACATCCCGCGCCGCATCGCCCTCTGCAAAACCGGCTTTCCCGGCACCGCGCTCGTGCGCGGCCTGAACGGCTTCGCCGGCCCGGCGGTCTGGATGTCGATGCACCGCCGCACCCTCTCCGTCGAGGAGCGCAGGGGCTTCTTGCATCCCTATGGATCCTGGGCGGATCGCGTGGCGGTGGATGCGTTCGTGAAGGACATCCCCATGGATCCGAGCCACCCGACCTGGGCCACCCTGCAGGGCGTGGCCGACGGCGTGGAGCGTTTCCAGGCCAACCCGGTTTTGATCGTTTGGGGCGGACGCGACTTCTGCTTCGACGACACCTTTTACAAGGAGTGGCGCGAGCGACTGCCGGATTCGGACGCGCTCTACCTGGCCGATGCCGGGCACTACGTCCTCGAGGACGCCCGTTACGAAGTCGTGCCTCGGCTGGCCAAGTTTTTCCGCGTCTAAAACCGCGCCTCCAGCGTCAGGCCCGGTGGTAAAGTTCGCCCAGCTCGCGTAGGTAAGCCGCGGATCCGGAACGCAGGGCCGCCAGCTGCTCGCGCGAGTAGCGCCACTGCCAGTTGCCCGCCGCCACGCCCGGGGTGTTGAAGCGCGCGGCCCCGTCGAGCCCGAGCAGATCCTGCATGGGCACGATGGCCAGACGGCTGACCGCCCCGTAGGCCGAGCGGATGAAATCCCAGGCGATCTCGCGCCCGTCCACGCGAAGGTAGCGCCTCACATGGTCGCGCTCCTTCTCGCTCGCGGCAGCATACCACCCGCGCGTGGTGTTGTTGTCATGGGTTCCTGGATACACGATCGCGTTGGCGACGAGATTGTGGGGCAGGTAAAGGTTGGTCCCGTCGCCACCGAAGGCGAACTGCAGGATGGTCATGCCGGGCAGTCCGCAGGCGTCGCGCAGCTCGCGCACGCTGTCGAAGAGATCGCCCAGGTCCTCGGCTATGAGTTTGGCGTCGGGCAGCGCGGCCTTGACCGCCTGAAAAAACGCCAGACCCGGGCCCTGTTTCCATTGTCCGTTTTTGGCGGTCCTGGCGTCCGCCGGAATGGACCAATACGTGTCGAAGGCGCGGAAGTGGTCGATGCGCACCACGTCGCAAAGCGCGAAATTGGCGCGCAAACGGGTGATCCACCACGCAAAGCCGTCCGCTTCCGCGTGCGTTTCCCAGGCATAGAGTGGGTTGCCCCAAAGCTGGCCGTCGGCCGAGAAGTAGTCGGGCGGCACGCCCGCCACGGCCAGCGGTTCGCCTGTCTTTTGATCGAGCTGGAACAGATCCGGCCGCGACCACACGTCGGCCGAATCGCGGGCCACGAAGATGGGGGCATCGCCGATGAGTTGGATGCCACGCGTCTTGGCGGCGGCCCGCACCCGCGCCCACTGGCCGAAAAAGAGGTATTGGAAAAACGCATGGGCCTCGGCGCGCTCCTGCACGGAGGCGGGCAGGGCGCATTTTTGCGCGGAAGCCAGGAAGCGATGCTCGGCCGGCCACTGCCACCACGCCTTGCCGCCATGGTGGTCTTTTAGCGCGAGAAACAACCCATAGCCGTCCAGCCAACTCGCGTGCTCACGGCGAAACGCGGCGAAGTCGCCATAGGGCAGCCCGCGAAAGCCTTGCGCCTTGGCCTGGGCATGGGCGCGAAACAGCACCGGCCACTTGGTCACATAGAGCCACCCGTAATCGACGCGGTCGCGAGGCAGTTTGCGGAGTTCGTCGAGGTCCTGCGCAACGAGCAGCCCGCATCCAACCAAAGCCGCCAAATCGATCAGGTAGGGATTACCCGCGAAGGACGAAAAACACTGGTAGGGCGAGTCCCCGTAGCCGGTCGGACCGAGCGGACAAACCTGCCAATTCGAAATGCAAAAAATCGAGAAACGCGTCCACTTCGCCGTCCAAGACCCCGATGCCTTGCTCGCTCGGCAGGGAAGTCGGGTGCATGAGCACGCCGGCCTGGCGCGTCCGCAGCCAATCAAACAAGGGCGCAGGGGTAGTGCGCTGGGCCAACTTGGAAACCGAGACCGCCTGAGCCGCCTGAGCTCCAGCGGAGGAGGCCACCGAGGGGGCGGATTTGCCCGCCCGCTTCTTAGCCGTCGAAACTTGATTAGACATAATATTTATTGTGCGTTAAAATGCTGGATGCCCGTAAACCCCAAGATTCTACGGTTCAGGTCGAAAATCAGGGTCCACAAAGGCCAATCACCGAGGCTCACACAGGGCCCATGCCATTGGCGAACCGCAAAACAGCCGCTTTGGCTCATCCGT
>JALOTV010000236.1 GCA_025457685.1 Opitutaceae bacterium | reverse complement strand
CACGATCACGCGGTAGCCCTCGACCTCGAAGTAGGTCCGCGCCTGCCCCAGGGTGCGGGCGATGAGCAGACGCAGCGAGGCGTCCGCCGCCTCGAACTCGTAGCCGCGAAACTCCAAGTCTTTGAGCTGGTCGATCAGCGTCTTCATCTCGGGGGCCTTCTCGTCGAGCTCGAAGCCGAGCTCCTTCGCCTTCATCGCGATCGAGCTGCGCCCGGCCATGTCCGAGACGAGCACGCGGGTGCGATTGCCCACCAGCGCGGGGTCGATGTGCTCGTAGGAAGACTTTACCTTTTGCGCCGCGTTGGCGTGCAGGCCGCCCTTGTGGGCAAAAGCGCTCGCGCCGACGTAGGGGGCTTTGGTGTCGGGCTTGAGGTTGGCCAGCTCGTCGAAGGTGAGAGAAAGCTCGCGCAAGTTGGCGAGGTTCGCGGCGCAGCGGGCGGTCTTGCCCATCTTCAGGAAGAGGCTGGGCAGGATGGTGAAGAGATTGGCGTTGCCGGTGCGCTCGCCGTAGCCGTTGGCCGTGCCCTGCACGAGGGTGGCGCCGGCCGCCACGCCCGCGAGCGAGAGGGCCACGCCGAGACCGGAGTCGTTGTGAGTGTGCACGCCGACCTTGTCGGCGCCGAACTCGGCCACCACGCGGGCAACGATGGTTTTGAAATCATCCACCAGCGTGCCGCCGTTGGTGTCGCAAAGGGTAAGGTTGCTCGCGCCGCCCTTGATCGCCGCCGCCAGGGTGCGCAACGCGTAGTCGGGATCGGCCTTGTAGCCGTCGAAGAAGTGCTCGGCGTCGTAAACCACCTCGCGGCCCTGACTGGTCACGTAGCGGATCGAGTCCTCGATCATGGCGAGGTTTTCCTCCAAAGTCGTGCGCAGGATCTCGGTCACGTGCAGGGTCCATGTCTTGCCGACCAGCGTGAGCACCGGGGTCTCGGCCTCGAGCAGGGTCTTGAGCTGCGCGTCGTCCTCGGCGCGGATGCCGGCGCGGCGGGTCGAGCCGAAGGCGGCGAGTTTGGCGTGGGTGAACTTCAGTTTCTTCGCCTCGGCGAAAAACGTGATGTCGCGGGGATTGGAGCCCGGGAAGCCGCCCTCGATGTAATCCACCCCGAAGGCGTCGAGCTTCTGCGCGATGAGCAGTTTGTCGGTGACGGAAAAGCTGATGCCCTCGCCTTGGGTGCCATCGCGGAGGGTGGTGTCGTAGATTTTAACGGCGTTGCTCATGATAAAAACTGGGAGGCCTGAGGTGTGGCGGAAGGGTTGAGGTGACAGGTTATCGGCGAAGGGGGAAACGAAAAACCCCGGGCGGATGGCCCGGGGTCTGGGAAAGTCGGAGGCGTTTTTGGCGCTAGGCGCGCGACACCGCGATTTCCTGCCCGGGAGGGCGGGTAATAATCAGGCCGGTGATAATCGAAATCGCTCGCACGCCTGAGTGCCTAGTGGCGCGACGCCGCGCCTGTCGAGCGGGATGTGCGCCCGACACCCTCTCCGCCGCTTGCCACCACGCGCGCAAACCCTCCTTTATCTGCGCAAACACCGTGCCGCCTCCGCCCGCCAAACCCCGCCCCGCCCCCGCCGCCGCCCTCGCCGGCGGCGACAAGCTCACCGGCGTGCTCGAGCGCATCGTGTTCCTAAACGAGGACAACCACTACACCATCGCCGAGTTCCGCCCCGACGAGGGCGACGAGAAGGTCACCATCGTAGGCGCCCTGCCGGGCGTGCAGTGCGGTGAGACCCTTCACCTCCACGGCACCTGGGCCAGCCACGCCCAGCACGGCTCCCAGTTCAAGGTCGAGCGCTTCTCCAGTGAGTTGCCGTCCAGCGTGTATGGCATCCGCAAATACCTGGGCTCAGGCCTAGTGCCGGGCGTGGGCAAGGTTTACGCGAACAAGATCGTGGACGCCTTCGGCACCGACACCTTTCGCGTGCTCTCCGAAGACTCCGGCCGCCTGCGCAACGTCCCCGGTATCGGCAAGGTCCGCGCCACCGCGATCAAAAAGGCCTGGGACGAGCAGCGCGCCTTCCGCGAGCTCTACATCTTCCTCCAGACCTACGGGGTCACGCCCGGCCAGTGCGTGAAGCTGATCGACAAATACGGCGGCGAGGCGCGCCAGATCCTGCAAACCCAGCCCTACCGCGTGGCCCGCGACATCGACGGCATCGGCTTCAAGACCGCCGATCGCATCGCGATCAACCTGGGCTTCGCCAACGACGCCCCGCCCCGCCTCGACGCCGGCATCCTTTACGCGATGGAGACGCTCCAGGAGGAGGGCCATACCGCCCTGCGCGAGGCCGACCTGCGCGACTACGCCGCCACCCTGCTGGAGACCTCGGGCGAACGCATCACCGCCCGCCTCGCCGCCCTCGTGGCCGACAAGAGCCTCGCCCGCCACGCCCCGCGCGGCGTCGTCGAGCCCCTCCCCGGTTCGGACCTCGTGCAACTGCCCGTGCTCGACCGCGCCGAGCAAAAGATCGCCGCCGCGATCAAGCGCCTGCGCGCCGTGCCCAGCGGCCTGCCGCCGATCAAGCACGACGCCGCCCTCGTCTGGGCGGAGGAAAAGGCCGGCTTCACCTTCGCCCAGGCCCAGCGCGACGCGGTGCGCTCCGCCCTCGTATCCAAGGTTTCGATACTCACCGGCGGCCCCGGCACGGGCAAGACGTCCTCCCTCCGTGCCTTGGTCGAGATCCTCAAGGCGAAAAAAGTCCGCATCTCTCTCGCCGCCCCCACCGGCCGCGCCGCCCAGCGTCTCACCGAGACCACCGGAGCCTTCGCCCAGACCCTGCACCGCCTGCTAAAATTTAATCCACAGCGCGGCGGCTTCGACGCCAACGAGGACTCGCCGCTCGCCACCGATTTTCTCGTGGTGGACGAGGCCTCCATGCTCGACACCCGCCTGGCCGCCGCCGTCTTCGCCGCCATGCCGTCACGCGCCCACCTCCTGCTGGTGGGCGACACCGACCAGCTCCCGAGCGTGGGCGCGGGCAACGTGCTCAAGGACATCATCGCCACCGAGGCCGCCCCGGTCACGCGCCTGAGCGTGGTCCACCGCCAGAAGGGCCAGAGCGAGATCGTCACCACCGCCCACGCCATCAACGCCGGCGAACCCGGCCTGCCCGTCGCCATCGATTCCTTGGAAAAACTACAGCCCTGGGCCGACCTCACCTTCATCGTCGCGCGCGATGCCGACGACTGCCTGCAAAAGGTAACCACCCTCTGCGCCGAGTTCATCCCCACCCACTTTCCGTGGATGAAGCCCGGCCGCGACGTCCAGGTGCTCGCGCCTATGCACAAGGGCACCGCCGGCGTGGGCAACCTCAACCTCCGCCTCCAGGCCACGCTCAACGCCCGCGGCGCCGGCCTGCGCGCCCCCGGCGGCGAATACCGCACGGGCGACAAGCTCATCCAGCTGCGCAACAACTACGACAAAAACCTCTTCAACGGCGACATCGGCGTGGTCGTGGCGGTGGACGCCGAGAGCGGCACCCTCGACGCCGATTTCGACGGCACGCGCCACACCTTCACACGCGGCGAACTGGGCGACCTCGCTCTCGCCTACGCCATCAGCATCCACAAGAGCCAGGGCAGCGAATACGCCGCCGTCATCATTCCGCTGCTCAAGGCCCACTTCATGATGCTCCAGCGCAACCTGCTCTACACCGCGATCACGCGCGGCAAGAAGAAGGTCTTCATCGTGGGCGAACCGGCCGCCTACGGCATGGCCGTGCGCAACAACGAGGCCAAGACGCGCTCCACCCACCTCAAGGAAAAGATCCTCGACGCCATCGCCGCAGCCCCCGCCGCCTGAGCGGCCCTCGCCCGCCCGCGCAGGTCACTTCGTGGCTTTTTCCAGCGCCGCGAGCATCGCCTTAAAATCGTCCGGCAGCGGCGCGCGGATCTCCAGCGTCCGCGCCGTGATGGGGTGATGAAACTTTAGAAACTCCGCGTGCAGCATCACGCGCGGCGGCACCATGGGCAAGGGCGCGCTGTCCTTCCAGCCGTAGATCGCGTCACCAAGGATGGAGTGGCCGATCGACTTCATGTGCACCCGGATCTGGTGGGTGCGGCCGGTAAGGATGTGGCAACGCATGAGCGCGGCGTGCGGCGCGTAGGATTGCTCCCGCGTCCAGTCGGTGCGGGCCGGTTTTCCGCCTTCGCCGGTGGTCATCTTGTGACGATGGATCGGGTGGCGCGAGATGCTGCTCTCGATGCGTCCGCTCAACAGGCGTGGCACACCGGTCACGAGCGCGAGGTATTCCTTGTGCAGGTGACGCTCCGCAAACTGCTCCGACAGCGCGCGGTGCGCGGCGTCGCTCTTGGCCACCACGATCACGCCGGTGGTGTCCTTATCCAGACGGTGAACAATTCCCGGCCGCTCAACCCCGCCGATGCCGGAGAGCGAGCCTTCGCAGTGCCCGAGCAAGGCGTGCACGAGCGTGTCCGCCCCCGTGCCCGAGCCGGGATGCACCACCATGCCGGCGGCCTTGTTCACCGCGAGCATGTGCTCGTCCTCGAACAACACATCCAGGGCGATGTCCGCCGCCTTCAGCTCCGAGGGCACCACGTCGGCGAAAGAAAACGTCACCGTATCGCCCGCGTGCAGTTCGGTCTTTTTGTCCAACACCACGCCGGCGCGCGTCACCCGCCCGGCCTCAAAGGCGCGCTGCCAGGCCGAGCGCGAATGCTCGGGAAACGCGGCCGCGAGCAGTTTGTCTGCGCGCTCGCGCCGGGTGCCTGCGGGGATCTCGTAGCTCTGAAGTTCGGACATGCGGAAAGAAAAGAGACCCGCCTGTCTGCTCCTCCCCCGCCCCTCTGGCGACGGAAATCCACCCCGCCACACGGGACATGGTCCTCGTTTTCCGCATTTCCGCTTTCCAAAACATCCCTTTTATCCGCGCATCCGCCGTGATGTTCGTTACCCGCTTGCCCCGTTTCCTTGTGCCCGCGCTCGCCGCGCTTCTGCTCGCCATCTATGCGGGCCTCGCCGCGCACGTCGCGCGCACCACCTCACCCACTTTTGACGAACCCGATCAGATCGCGGTCGGCTACGCCTCGCTGACCGAAGTCCACCACCCCTACTCCGTCATCAATCTCCGCTTTTCCCAGATCTGGGCCGCCCTCCCGCTGCTCGCCTTTGAACGGCCCCCGGTCTTCCCGAGCAACGAACAACAAGC
>JALOTV010000235.1 GCA_025457685.1 Opitutaceae bacterium | reverse complement strand
GCCTGGTGAAAATGCTCGGTGGCGAACTCGTGCAGATCGAACAACTCCTGGCGCAGCGAGCGTTCCTCGCGGGACGGGCCGCCGCCGGTCTCGTCGTATTCGAGGGGCACGTTGAAACGCTGGGCGAGGGCCTCGACCGCCTCGGTGAAATTCAGGCCCTCGGTCTCCTGCACGAAGGTGAAGATGTCGCCCGATTTGCCGCAGCCAAAGCACTTGTAGAAGCCCTTGTCGGCGTCGAAATGGAAGCTCGGGGACTTTTCCTGGTGGAAGGGGCAAAGCGCCTTGAACTTGCTGCCGCCGGCGCGTCGCGGCGTGGCGACGCGATGCGCAGTTTAAGGTCTTGTTTGCAACTTTCTTTAAGGCGCGGCATCGCGGGCGGAGTTGCACTTTCGGTCTGGGCTTTGCTCTGTCAAGGGCTGTGCCTTCGCCGATCTCACGCATCCTTGGTTTGGTAGTGTCCCTTGTCCTCGTCGCCACGACGGCGCGCGCGGAGGGACTCTGGGAAGTTCGCTTGCGCGAACTGCCGGCCGGCACGAGCGCGGCGATGGCGAGCCCCGACCATTATGCCGACGCGGTCGAGAAGTTGATCCGGCGTTTCGAGGCCCAGGTGGGCCGCGAACTCACGCCGGGCGACAAAGGTCGGGTGGGCCTGAAACTCTACGCCGAATCGGGGCCCGGGCTGGCCACGCCGCAACCGCTGGTGCGCGCGGTGATCGAGGCGCTCATGCGGCGCGGCTACGCGCGGGAAAACATCTTCCTTGTCGGGCTCAACCAGCTGCGCCTGCGCCTCACCGGCTACCTGCCCACCGATCCGCGCCTCGCGCCGCCGTTTGCCGGGCACCCGTTCTACGTGCTGGAGTCGGGGCGCTACTACGATCCGGTCTGGTTTTACGACAGCCCCTTGCCCTCGCGTTTCGATCCCATCTTGTCTGGCCGGCAGGACCGAGCGCCGGACTTTGACTTGGACAGGCTGGCTCCGGCCGATCCGGACGCGAAACTCGACCTCGACGCGGACCGGAAGAGCTTCCTCGCGACGCCGCTGTTTTTGGACGCGGATTTCTGGATCAACCTGCCCGTTTACACCGACCACGAGGCGCTCGGCGTGAACGGCGCGCTGGTCAATGCGACCCTCTGGAACGCGTCGAACACCTCGCGTTTCTTTCGCAGCACGCGCAGCGCGCCGGCGGCGGTGGCGGAGATGGCGGCGGTGCCCGAGCTGCGCCAGACGTGGGCCTTTACCCTGGCGAGCCTGGAGCAGTGGCAGTTTGTCGGCGGGCCGTCGTATAACGCGCTCTACACCCGCGGCGAACCGCGGCTCTGGCTGGGGATGGATCCGGTGCGCATGGATGCGCTGATGCTGGAGCGGATAAACCGGGCGCGTCGCGAGGCGGGGTTTCAGCCCGTGGCGGACGAGATCCGCACCCTGGAATTTGCCGAGACGCTCGGGGTCGGGAAGCGCCGCGGCGCCGAGCCGATGGTGGTGGAGTAGGCGGCGGGGCGGCAGATGAGGGGGAGAATCGCAAAAACACCCTTGCGGAGCGGGCGCGGGCCTTGTCCTTTTTTCACCTTAACACTTTCCGCATGACGACCGTCGCCGATTTCGCACCTGTCCTGATCCAGCTCATCCTGGCCGCCGGCTTGGCCGGTCTCATCGTGGGCGTCAGCCACCTGCTCGGCCAGCGCGCGCACAAGAAGAACCAGATCACCGACTCGGCCTACGAGTGCGGCGTGAAGGCCGAGGGCATCGTGCACACCCGGTTTTCGGTGAAGTTCTACGTCACGGCGATGCTCTTCATCCTCTTCGACATCGAAGTGGTTTTCCTCATCCCGTGGGCCTTCATTTATCGCGATTTCCTGGCCAACAACATCTCCATTTTGGCGCCCATCGGCTTCTTCTTCGGCGTGCTCGTGCTCGGTCTCTTCTACGAGATCAAGAAGGGCGCGCTCGAGTGGGAGAAGTGAGGTCGGCGCCGCTCGCCGCACGGGCCGGCGCGAGCGGGGCAGGGTTGGTTGGACGGCCCTGACAACTCACGTTGATTTTGCCCCATGCGTCTCGAGCGCCACATCGCCCGCAACCGGTTCGTCGAGCTGAAATCGCACGACCTGAAGGGCGCGCTCGGGGAGTTGTTGGACAATGCGTCCTCCTGTTTCTCCGACCTGAAACGGGATTACTTGCTGCGCGGGCTCCTGCAGCGCGAGAGCACGATGACCACCTACCTCGGCAACGGGGTGGCGCTGCCGCACGTGCGGGTGAAGATGCCCCGTCGCTACGTGCTGGTGATCGGGCGCAGTCGCGAAGGCATCGTCCATGACGGCACGCTGGAAGGCGAACACGCCCACCTCGTGATCCTGCTCCTCGCCGATGAGCGGGCGCGCGATTACCTGCAAGTGCTGGCCACCGTGGCCCGCCTGGTGAAGGAGCCCGAGCTGGTGGCGAGCCTGGTCGGCGCACCGAGCCTGACCGATCTGCACGACCGTCTGCTCGCCGGACTCGGCGGCATCCTGTCGCGGCCGGTGCAGGCGCAGCAGAACCGCATCAACCGGCTGATGATCCGCGAGGCGGACCGGGTGGCGCGCGGCGCGGGGTGCCGGGCGATCATGGTGTTTGGCGACACCTTCGTCGGGGGGATCGAGCCCGGCGCGTGGTTCCCCAAGACCAAGACCATCCTCGTCACCCGCAACCACATCGACCTCGACGACGAATCCGATGCGGACCGCGCGGTGCAGGTCATCCAGGTGCGCTCGTTTTCGAGCCAGCGCATGGCGCAGCTGCGCGCGGCGGTGTTCGTGGCGCTGAGCCGCGGGCTGATCGCGTTCAGCGACCGCCTTTGCTGCGTGGGCGGGCTGGCGGGCAGCAACCAGTTCGACACCGTGGTGATCCTCGACGTCGAGCGCGAGTTTCACACCTTGCTCGGCGGCCAGACCGACCTGCTGCCCGACGACGTGAAGCCCGAGGTGCTGGAGCGGGTGATCGCGATCGCGATGGAGCTCGGGGTGGAGGGCCGCGAGGGCAAGCCGGTGGGCTGCCTGTTCGTGGTCGGCGACACCGCGCACGTGGAGCGGCTGACCAAGCCCCTCGTGTTGAATCCGTTTTATGGATACAAGGAGGAGGACCGCAACATCCTCAATCCCTTCATGGACGAGACGGTGAAGGAGTTTTCCTCCATCGACGGCGCCTTCGTTATCCGGGGCGACGGCGTGGTGGCCTCGGCCGGGAGCCTGCTGCAGGCGGCGGACACCGATCACGCGCTGCCCAGCGGGCTGGGCAGCCGGCACGCGGCGGCGGCGGCGGTGAGCGTGGCCACTGATTGCGTGAGCATCGTGGTGTCTTCGAGCACGGGGCAAGTCACCCTCTTCCGTCGCGGCGTGATGCTGCCGCTGACGGAGCGCAAGCTTACGCCGAGCGCGGGCTAGCCGCGACGGCGCTTACGCCTTGGCGGGCAGGGCGGCGGCCTCGTAGCTACGCCATAGGCGCGGCGGCATGAGCGCGATGCCGATCAGCGCCAGCTGGCTGGCGCCGAAGAAAACGAGGGCCCAGAAGCCGCGGTCGGTGAAGCCGTAGCTGTGCAGGCCGACGCCGAGCAGGTTGGTGCCGAACCAGCTCCAGCTGGTGACGATGTTACCGAACACCGCGAGGGCCATGAGGCCGCGCGCGCCGGCCAGCTTGCCCCAGCGGACGTGGAGGATGAGCGCGTTCCAGAGCACGATGATGAGGGCGCCGTTTTCCTTGGGATCCCAGCCCCAGAAGCGGCCCCAGGACTGGTCGGCCCAGATGCCGCCTAGGATGGTGCCGACGAGGCTGAACAGGGCGGCGAAGCAGATGATGCCGTAAACCATGCGCTCCAGGGCGACGGCCGTGGTCTGATCGAGCGAGGAACTGAAGAAACCGCGCAGGATGTAGAGGGCGGCGAGGAAGCCGGCGAGGTAGGTGGCGCTATAGCCGATGGTGATGATGATCACGTGCGTCGCCAACCAGAAGTTCGAGTCGAGCACGGCGCGCATCATCTCAAGGGTGTCACCGCTGAGGGAGAGATGGTGGGCGATGATGAGACCGGAGAAGCCGATGATGCCGCCCACGGCGGTGGCGAGGCCGCGCGGGTGGATTTTTTCCAGCACGAGGCAGAGTCCGACAGAGCCCCACGCGACGAAGAGGGCGGAGGAGTAGAGGTTGGTCACGGGCGGACGGCCCTCCAGCCACATGCGGGTGGCGATGCCGGCGCTCATGAGCACGAAGGCGAGCGCCATGAGGTAGTAGGCGGAGCGCCCGAGGACCTCGGGCCACTTGAGCCAGGAAAACACCGCGAGCAGGAGGGCCGCGACGTAGAGCACCATGCCGGAGTAGAAAGGCGCGGCGGCCTTGAAGCGGGATTCGGCGCGGACCTTGGTCATCTGGTCGGCGAAGCGCTCGTTGATCTCATTTTGGAGGAGGTTGGTGATGGTGTTGAACTCCTCGGCTTTCTGGCCGCGCCACGCGTAGGCGAGGCCGGCGTAGCTGAAGGCGTGCGCCTCGATGGAGCCGGTCTGGAAAGTCTCGAGCAACACATCGCCGGCGCGGCGCCAGGCGCTGTCATCGGGGTTGGACTGGGCGGGCGGGATGGGGAGCAGGTAGGCGTTTTTCGCCATGAAATCGAAGCGGGCGGCGAGATCCATCACGCGACCGGCGGCCTCCTCGTTGTGGGGCTGGTTCTGTTGGCGAAGGCGCACGGCGGCGACGCCGGTGGAGAGGTTTTCCTGAAAGGCCTGGAGCTCGCGCAGCGGCTCGTCGAGGTCGGGCGGGACGAAGGAGGATTGCAGGCGGACGTAGAGGCCGAGGTTGTCGCGCAGGGCGACCACGGCGCGTTGAAACTGGTTGCGGCGCTGGGCGTCGATGGGCAGGGCGAGCTGGGCCTGGCGCTCGAGTTCGCTGAGCTGGGGCGCGAGTTGGACGTAGGAGAAGCGCTTTTTGCCCGCGCCGTCGGACTCGGAGAGCTTCATGAGGGCGAGCAGTTCCGGGTGCACGATCTCGAATACCTGGTAGTTGTCGGCCTTGGCGGAGTCGAGGAGCACGTCGGCGATCCAGAGCGAGGGGGAAAGCTTGCGGCCGTCGGCGGTGCGGACGGTCTGGCGGCCCTGGAACTGGAGGAGGGTGGTGCGGGCGACGGTATCCAGCGGCTTGATACGGCCGCCGACCAGCACGGGCAGTTTGCCGAAGGCGACGTAGTCCGGACTCCCGGCGGGTGCGGTCGGGGCGCGCAGCGTGGAGCCGACGTAGATCAGGCCGAGGGCGAGGACGAGGAGGGGAAGGATGCGGCGGAGGGACATCGGGCGGAGAATTTTTTAACGCTAAGGCGCAAAGGCGGGCGCGAAGACGGCGAGGTCTAATCGTGTGGAGTGGGAGGGTAGGCGGCGCGAGGGCGGCGGGCGAGTGCGAGGAGGGCGGCGGCGGTGAGGGTGTGGATGCCGATCACGACCCAGCGCAGGATGGCGTCGTAGATGTCGCCACCGAGGAAGCCGTAGGCGACGACGCCGGCGAGCAGCACCACGGAGGCCCATGCGTAAAAACGAAGCAGGCGGTCCACCCAGGCGCGGCCGGACACTAGGCCAAGCAGTAGGCCGGCACAGAGCAGAAACTCGACCGAGATGACGGCGAAGGCCACGCGGGCGCTGGTGCCTTCCGCCACGCCGGCGGCCCAGAGACCGATCAGACCGCCGAAGAGGCGAAGTGCGAGGACCAGGCCGATGGCGATGCTGCGGTCGGCAGGCGGGACCACGGCGCGGGCGGGGAGTTCGGCGCCGACGACGGCGAGCGAGCCGCCGCGTCGGGCGCTGTAGTGCACCAGGTGCCAGCCAAACTGCCAGAAGAGGCCGACGGCCATGAGCAGACAGCTCAAGTAGGGCACGACCCAGGAGGGATTGCGCACGACTTGGAGGATGGTGGTGCGGTCGTTGTTATCGAAACCCGCCTGGAAGAACGTGAGCCCGTCGTGACGCAGGGGGTTGTTCATGAAGATCAACACCTCGCGGTCCACCGTGCCGTCGGCGTCACGCAGGCGCACGCGGCTGGAGAAGTTTTTCGGAATGTCCGTGCCGGCATAGCGGTCGTGGGTGAATTCCATCAGCTGGATCGAGTAGGGCTTGTAGGCGCGCTGGAAGCGCATGTTCATCGACCATTCGCGGCCGGCGTAGCTGAAGCGCTCGGGCTCCACCAGCATGGTGGACACGGCGTAGACGCCGAGGCTGGTGCCTTCCGGGGTAATGACCTCGATGAAGGCGGCGGGCAGATTGCGCCGGTCCTGCCGGTAGGTCACGGCCATGGGGGTGAGCGCGAGGCGCGGGCCGAGGCCGGCGGTGGCGAGGTTGGTCACGCCCTCGGGGACGGCCGGCGCGCCGGGCGAGGGCGGCTGACGCATGGCGAGGTTGGCGTTGGGGTAGTAGGCGCGCGGGACGAGGGTGAAGGGCAGGGCGGGTGTGCTGATGGCGCGGCCCTTGGCGACGAGGGATTCAGGGATGGCGGTGACGGTCTCCACGCCCGGATCGGTCACGTCGATGACGGCGAGTTCGTTGAAGCGGAAGCTTTCGGAGTAGTTCTTCGTTTCCCCTTCATCGAGGCGCAGCTGGTATTCCTCCTGAAAGAGGCCGGTGAACAGTTCGCCGAGGAGCAGGAGGATGAGGCCGCCGTGGACGAGCTGGATGCCGGCTTTTTTCCAAGTGAAGGCGAAGCGCTTGGTGTGGGCGGCGATCAAGTTGATGAGCAGCAGCCCGCCGAGGAAGTAGCCGCCGGGGAAGACGGGCAGGGGGATGCCCCGGACCTCGTGCAGCACGATGAAGCTCTTGAACCACTTTTCCTGCACCGCCCAGATGCCCAGGTGGACCTGGTCCAGCGTGGCCAGGAAGACCAGCACGGCGGACAAGGCGAGCAGGGCGACGGTGAGTCGCAGCGAGACGAAGAATTTAACGAATTCGCGGTAGAGATCGCGCATGGAAAAAGGCGGAGAGCGGGTGGGAGCGAAACGGATTTATACGCGGCGCGCGGTCTGCGGCGGCGCGGGGTGGGATCAGCCGTTCGGGCGGATGGTGCGGACGAAGCCGAGGAAATTTTCGCGCTCGGCGGCGACCACCGCGTCGGGGCCGGTGACCTTGAAGAACCAGGTGGCGCCCTGATAAGGCACGATGGCGCCGATCACACGCTGGGGCGCGGCGGGCGGCACGGAGGGGCCGACCAGCTCCACCACGTCTATGTGCAGCGGTCCGACGTCGATGTGCTGAAGGGCGGCGCCGAGTTCGGCGGGGCCGATGGGAGGGAGGCCGAGCTGCTGGCGCCAGCGGTTTACGTTGGCGAGGTTGCCGCCGACGTCGCCCGGGAAGGCGGTGACGGCGAGCTCGGCGGTGGCGCCTTCCGCGCCGGGCAGGAGCAAGGTGGCCTTGCGCATGGGGCGTTCGGGGCCGGCGGTCCAGGTGGCGGGCGCGGTCCAGGCGAGGCCGGGGCCGTCGGCGGTGGTGACGGCGGTGTTGCGCATCTGTTTGTCCGCGTCAGAGGCGGAGAGCGCGGGTGCGGCCATGGGCGCCGAGGCCGGCATGCCCGAGGGCGCGGCAGGGGCGGCGGCCGGGGCGGTCTTGCCGGGATCGCCGGCCACGCGGTAGGTGACAATCTCGTCCTTGCGGCAGGCGCTGAAGGACAGGGCGAGCAGGAGACCGGTGGTAAGCGAAACGAGTGGGCGGCGCATGGCGTAAAAGGACGGACAGTGCCCTGCGTCGTCTAGAAAGCGCAACCCATTCCCGTGCGGTATCAGCGGGGCTGCGCGCGCGATTAATTTTTACGGTATGCGCTAACTCTTTGGCGTTCATGCGGGCTGCGCGGCGGGATTACAAAACGGCGCGGATTTTCGGGGCCGGCGCGATGGCTGCGAAATCGCTGCGTGCGGAATAGGCGTGGCGTTCTGGGCTCGCGCGGCGGAGGCCGGCACGTTGAAGGTGGCGGCTCTATGGCAATGGATCATGTGATGTGGGTGACGTGGGGGCTGATCGTCGCGCGACTGGCGGCGCAGCTCGGGCTGGCGGCGCTGAACCGGCGCGAAGTGCTGCGCCATGCGGGTAATCCCCCGCCGGCGGTGGCGGCGATGGCGGACGCGGACACGCTGCGTCGGAGCGCGGATTACACCTTGGCGAAAAACCGTTTCGGCGTGGTGACCCTGATCTTCGACGCGGGGGTGCTGGCCCTCCTGCTCGCGAGCGGCGTGTTGCCCTGGCTGTTTGCGCACATCGGGGTGTGGGCACCGGCGGCGAAATGGGACGACGCGCTCTTCATCCTCGCGGCGCTGATGCTGGCGGGTTTGCCGAGCCTGCCGTTCGAGTGGTGGGAGGCGTTTCGTTTGGAGGCGCGCTTCGGGTTCAATAAAATGACGCCAGGTCTCTGGATCGCGGACAAGGTGAAGGGCTTGGCGCTGACGCTGCTCATCGGGGTGCCGCTGCTCTGGGCGCTGCTCGCGCTGGTCAACCTGGCGGGAGAGCGCTGGTGGGTGTGGGGCTTCGCGCTGCTGTTTGGCTTTCAGCTGCTCATGGTGGTGCTGTATCCGCGGTTGATCCTGCCTCTTTTCAACAAACTCACGCCGCTGCCCGAGGGGCCGTTGAAGGATCGCCTGTTCCGCCTGTCCGACCGGACCGGCTTCAAGGCCTCGACCATCGAGGTCATGGACGGGAGCAAACGCAGCGGCCATGCGAACGCGTTTTTCACCGGCTTCGGCCGCTTCCGGCGTATCGTTTTGCTGGATACGCTGCTGAACCAG
>JALOTV010000234.1 GCA_025457685.1 Opitutaceae bacterium | reverse complement strand
GGTCAGGCGCAGGGAGCCGTCATCGCGCAGGGACAGGGCGTAGCGGGAGTTGGACAGCGAGGTTTCGGCCGAAGCCGAGAGAACAAAACTCGCCAGGAACAGGGGTAGGGTGCGGAGGCGAAAGCACATGGCGGAACCGTGCACGAGCGGGCGGTGGAGGCGAGGGGTTTTCGAGGCCGGACGCGTGCGCGGACTTCGTCTGATTTATACCCATCGCTTAAGCCGCTCGGATTTTGACGCAAAGGCGCGAAGGACCAAACCAAGTTCGCAAAGCAAAGTGCACCACCCGGAGTGGCACAAATAAAGTCGCCGCGACTGAAAAAGCCGCGGCGACTGAGTTCCGGCGAAAGCAGGCGCCGGTCAGGGCTTCACCGCCTGGAGGCGGCCGAAGAGACGGCCGGCATCACCGCTCTCGGTCATCGGGATGGCGACCTTCACCGTGTCGGTGACGGTGTCGCTCGGCACGCCGGCGCTGACGGTCACGGTGACGGGCGCCACGGTGGCGCTGGTGGCGGGGATGATGGCGCTGCCCGGCCAGCTGGCGAGAGTGGTGCCCCACTGGACGGTTTGCACGATGTCGGTGACGGAGTCCTTCCGGCGCTGGTAGGTGAGCTCCAGGTTCGCGCCGTTGACGGCGACGGTGGGCAGCACGGAGGTGTCGGCGACGGAGGGGTTGCCGTTGAGCACGAACTCGAGCAGGTTGTTCAGGCCGTCGCCGTCCGGATCGTCGGTGGTGTCGACCTGGTCGAGGGCGAGGGAGAAGCCGCTGATCCATCCGATGTAAGGATCGGTGATCGGGGAGGAGAGGACGCGGAGCGTGCCTTCGCCGAGGATGCGGCCGCCGCTGTTGGCGCTGGTGTAGTCGCCGGCCGGCTGTTGCACGCCGGCGAGGAAGAGTTTGTCCACGGTGTCGACGACCCCGGCCCCGAGGGTGAGGAAGGCGCCCGCCTCGATGGAGACGGTGGAGGCGTCGTTGGCGGTGTTGTCCTGGGCGAGGACGAGGTTGCCTCCGGTCACGGTGGTGTTGCCGGCGTAGCTGCGGGCATTTGCGAAGTTGAGCGTGCCGGCGCCGGCCTTGATGACGCCGCCCGTGCCGAGCACGGGGACGTTCACCGTGGTGGAGAAGCCGTTGGTATCGAAGGTGCCGCTTGTGCCGCCCGTGCCGTCGAAGCGGACGCGTGACGCGGCGCCGGCGGTGGTGAAGAAGTCCGGGATGTCGGCGGAGAGCCGGAGCGTGCCGCCGTTGTTGATCTGGACCTCGGAGAAGGCGACGTTGGACGTCTGGTTGTTGTGGAACTTCGTGCCGGTGGTGGCGGTGCCGCCGTCGAGGGTGAGACGGGTGGTGAAGCTGCCCGTGGACGTGCTGGAGTTGAGCTGGAAGTCGGCGGAGTTGGCGTAGGTGAACTGGCCGCCGGCGGTCACGGTGATGGCGGCGACGCCGCCGCCGTAGGTGGTGAGGTTGATCGCGCCGTTCTGGGTCCAGTTGCCCGCCACGTTCAGACGACCGGAGCGGCCGACGGTGAGCTGGCCGTCGTGGGTGAGGGTGCCGTTGGCGTTGAGGTTCTGGACGGTGGAGCCGCCCGTCGTGATGACGTTGCCGATCTGGATGGTCTTGTCCGAGGCGAGGGTGGTGATGGTGCCCGCGCCGAAGGTCACGGTGGCGCCGACGGCGTTGAAGGCGGTGCCGGTGTCGCCCGCGCCGCGCACGGTGATGTTGCCGGGGGCGACGGTGCCCGTGCCGGTGAAGGTGAGCGTGCCGCCGTCCGCGGTGAGGTCGCCGGTGCTCACGGCAGAGCCGGAAAACTCGAGGATTCCCGTGCCGCGTTTGCCGATGGTGCCGGTGCTGGCAAAGGTGTTGCTGAACACGGTGGTGCCGGTGCCGGTGAAGGTGGTCGAGCCGATGCCGCTGATGGCGCTCGCGACGGTGCGGTTGCCCGCGCCGGTGAAGGCGAAGCTGCCGGTGCCGGCGACCGGGCCGTTCACGGTGAAGGAGCCCGCGCCGGCGAGGGTGAGGGTGTTGCCGCCGAGGTTGAGGGTGTTGAGCGTGCTCACGTCGGCCGCCGCGTTGCCGTTGGTCCAGGTCTGGTTGGCGGCGATGACCACGTCCGCGTCCTGATTCGCCTCCACGGAGCCGAAGACCGCGCCGCCGGCATCGGCGTCGAGGTTGATGCCGCCGGCGCCGAGCGAGAGGTCGCTGGACGCGCCGCCGCCGGTGAAGGTGAAGACGACCGGGCTGACGAGGGAGAGACCGAAGACGCTCTGGTCGCCGCCGAGGCCCACCGTGCCGGCGGCCACGCCGTCTGCGCCAAATACGGGTGCGCTGTTCGTGCCGGGCGCGGCGGAGGGGTCCTGGGCGGGGTTGGCGGGATTGGTGGTCCAGGATGCGGCGCTGCTCCAGCTGGAGCCGGTGCCATCCCAATAATGGGTAACGGCGTCGTTGCTGTTCAGGTTGCTGAGCAAGCCGTCGCCGGTGAGGAGGGCGGTTTCGAACTGCGCGCCGGAGCCGACGCGGCCGTAGGTGCCGGCCGGTTGGAAGACGCCGTCGATGGTCAGGGCGCCCACGGTGTCTGTGCCGGTGTGGGCCAGTTCCAGAATGCCGCCGGTGGCGAGGTTGACCGCGCGGGTGTCGCTTAGGGTGTTGTTGTTGGTGAGGCGAAGCGTGCCGCCGGTCACGGTGGTGGAGCCGGTGTAGGTATTGAGACCGGTGAGGATCTGCGTGCCGGTGCCGGCCTTGGCGAGCGAGAGCACGCTGGCCCCATCCTGGAGGACGCCGTTGAAGGATCGCGCGGTGGCGTCGTTGCTTTGCAGGGTGAGGGTGCCGGGCAGGGCGCCGTCGTTGGTCACGAAGCCGCCGGCGGTGCCGATGAGCAGGCCGGTGACGGGGCTGTGGCCGTTGAGGTCGAGGCGGCCGTATTGGCCGAAGGTGACGTTGCCGGCGCCGAGCGAGGCGGGACCGCCCGCCTTGAGGGTGAGCACGTTGGTGCCGCTGGTCGGGGCGATGTTCAGGCCGCCGGTGAAGGTGCTATTGCCGACGAGGGTGAGGGAGCCGCCGGAGGTGGCGTTGTTGTAGTTAAAATGCACGCCGCCCGCGCCGGAGATGTCGGCGGTGTAGGTGACGACATCCGAACCCGCATGCCGGAAACGCAGGGTGGCGCCGGCGCTGATCGCGACGGTGTGCACGCTGGTGGTCCAGCCGCCGAGGTTGGCGTTTCCGTATTGGAGGATGCCCTGGAGAATTTGGATCTGACCGCTGAGGGTGTTGGTGCTTGGGTTGCTGCTGCCGCTGTTGAGGGTCAGGAAGCCGGGGCCGGTCTTGATCAGGCCGTCGTTGCCCGTGAGCGCGCTGGTGATGCGCAGGGTGCGGTTGCTTTGAGTGACGTCGATGATCGGCGAGCCGGTGGTCACATCGAGGTTGAGAGTATTATTGCCGATGACGCGGTTACCCGCGGTGGCGGTGTCCGCGTCGGTGAAGACGATGTTACCGATGGTGCGATTGCCGCCCAGGCTGGTGGTTTGATCAGCGACCACGTCGTTGGTGAAAAACGCGGTGCTGTCGGTGCCGGTGGCAATGACGCCGCCCTGCCAGCTACCGGTGAGATTCCACGCGCCGTTGGTGGAGGTGTAGGTGCCGCTGGACTGGGCTTGGGCGGCGAGCGCGCTCAGGGCGGCGGCGAGACCGGCGACGGCGAGACGATAGCGGGAGGCCTGGCGGGGGGAGGTCGAGCGGGGGCAATGCGTGTTTTGGGGATGCATGATTTTATGGAGTAAAGGGACGACGGGGAAAAACTACGCGGCGAAGCGTCAGCGGAGGGATCCGCGGAGGGCGACGGGCCACGGGGCGTATGGCACGGGGCGGGGCGAGGGGACGGGGTAAACCACTACTAAGATGATGGGGGAGGGTGCGTAATTCGTCTCGGCGGCGGAAGCCGACGAATGCGGAAATACTTGTCCAAACCATGCCGGGGTAGTCGGGCGGCGGCAAAATCCGTGTTATTAACGTCGTTAAGTAGACGGCCGTTTTTCGTGCGCGCATGGGTGGGCGCGAAGGCGCGACGGCACCGTGCCGCCATCGCAGGCGGGAAGATGCCGGCCAGGCCGCGCGCGGAGAGTTTTTCCCGCGGCGCGCGGGCGGGGACCTCAGACGCGCGGCAGCGCGGTGGTGCCCGTATTCCAGGTGCCGGGCAGGCGGATGAAGCGGGGCGGGTTGGGCGGGCCGAGCTGGTTGCGCATGATCTGCGCGCTGAGGTTGCGCACGGCCTCGATTTCGAGGGCCGACCAGTTTTCGCGGATGCCCGTCTGGGTGTCGTCGTGCTGCGGCACGGACACGCTGAGGAAACCGACCTTGCGGGGCACATCGATCCCGGCCTCGCGCAGTAGCTGCATCCGGTTACCCCTGGCCAGACCGATGATGAGGTCGGGGCGGGTGCGGGCATACCACTCGCGCAGACTAGAGAGCGTCCACTGGTCCTCCCGATACGGCTCCAGGGGACCGTCGGGGTTCACGTCGCCGCTGTGCGCGAGGTAGGCCGCGAGCCAAGGGCGGCGCAGGCGGTCGTCGGGGGTGCGGTTCATGGCCAGCGCGACCCGCCGGTAGCCCAGCTGCCTGGCGTGCATGAGGGCTGTGTGCATGTTGCCGAAGTGGTCGCTGTTAACGAGGTCCAGCGGCGGCGAATCGATGCTGACGGTCATCGACGTCCAGCAAAAGTCCTCCCACACGAGGTCGGGTTTGTAGCCGGCGATCGGGCATGCGCCCAAGATGGCACCACGGATGCCACGAGCCTTTAGAATGGCGCTGAGGCGGCGGGGCGGCATGGAGGGGTCCATGACCCAGAAACGCTCGAGCCGTATGCCCAGCCGGGCGGCCTCGGCGGCGCAACCGGCGAAGTAGTCGGGCTGGGGGCTGCGTTTGAGCTCCTCGTCGTTGGCGTTGAAACTGAGAAAAGCGAGAACGGTGCCCTTGTCGGGCGAGACGCGCTTGCGGCGGGTTTCCATCAGGGCCGAGACCAGCGGGTTTTTGCGGTAGCCCATCTCCTCGGCCTTGGCCAGGACGAGACGGCGCGTGGCCTCGGCCACGCCGGTGCGGCCCGACAAGGAAAGGGAGACGGCGGACACGCTCAGACCCAGCGCCCGCGCGAGGTCTTTCATCGTCACGGGACCGACGGGCAGGTCATCCGGCGGCGGGGTGGGCTCGGG
>JALOTV010000233.1 GCA_025457685.1 Opitutaceae bacterium | reverse complement strand
CCAGCACGCCGGGAAACCGCTTCGTGACTTCGTGAAATTCGATCCGGCTCATGAGATTTTCTCCCGCAACCACCCCGGACGATTGGTGGTCAACGCATCCACCCCCGCCGCCGCCAGAGTCCGCGCCCGCGAGGGTTCGTCCACCGTCCACACGCAGATCGTCAGCTCCGCCTCGCGCGCCGCCGCCACGAAGCCCGCGTCGATCGCGAAGCGTTGATCCAAGTTAAGACCCTGCACGCCGAGCGTCTTGGCCTCCGCCACCAATTCCTCCGCCGTGGTCTCCGCGCGCCACTCACTGAGCTGGTGCAGCTCGAGGTCGGGAAAAAGCCCGCGCGCCGCCTTCGTAACCGCACGGTCGAAGCTCATCAGCCCCACGCCCACGTCGCGCGGCCGCGCCGTGTCGAGCGCGACGCCGAGCGCGCGCAGCTCGGCCAGTGACGTCGCCTCGACCAGCCGCGCGACGCCGGTCGTGCGTCGCGTGTCGGCATCGTGCATCAACACCGCGTGACCGTCGGCGGTCATTCGCACGTCGCACTCGCCCGCATCCGCCCCTTGGGCGAACCCGAGGCGCAGCGCGGCCACGGTGTTTTCCGGCGCGTCAAACGACGCGCCGCGATGCGCGATGATCCGCGGCGAAGCGTATCCGTGGGGAGTCACCGTAAGCAAAACGAGTCGGAGGGACTATACGCGACGCCAGCCGTTCACTTCGGCAGCCACGTGGACCAGTTTTTCGCGTAGGCGTCCACGTTGGTGGCATCCACGCGGACCAGCGGGCTGATCTCCTTCACCGCCGGCGGATCCTTTTTGTGCACGATCTTGTCCACCAGCAGCTGCACCGAGCGGCGTCCCCATTCGTAGCACTGCTGGGCGAGCAAGACCGGCACGTGCCCCGAGCGGATGTAGGCGAGCTGCGCGGGTAGTGCGTCCACGGATACGCATTGCACGGTGCCCGGCTCCCACTTCAGCGCGTTCTCGGTGAAAAGAGGCCAGCCGCCGATCATGGCCCAGCCCGTGATGTCGGGGTTGGCCTGCATGACTTGCTCCACCTTCGCGGCGGAATCCTGCGGCGTCTCCTTGTGGTAATACACGTCGCGCACGGTGATGCCGGGGTGCTTCTTCGCCTCCTCGCGCGCGCCCTGCACGCGGCGCTGGAGATTCGGGGCCGTCTGGTTGCCGGCGAGGATGGCCACGATGCCCTGCCCGTTCATCGCGCGCGCCAGCTCGGCCATGGTCTGGCGACCGCACTCCAGATCATCCACCCCGTAGGTCACGAAGCGTTTGGAGGCCGGCGCGTCGGAATCGAAGGTCGCCACCGGCACGCCGTTTTCCACCGCCCGGTTGATCGCGTCGGTGAGCTTGTTTGCGTCGGTGCAGGAAACCGCGATGCCCTCCGCGCCGGCGAGCACGAGCTGCTCGATGGCCTCGACCTGCTTCTGCGCGTCTTCCTCGTTGGGCGTGCGCCAGTCGATCTTGATGGTCATGCCGATCTCCTTGCCGAGCTCGCGGGCCGCGTCTTCCGCGCCGACGCGCGCAGCCTGGAAGACGGGGTTGCTTTGGGATTTGGCCACGAGGCCAAGGGTGAGCTCGCGTTGCGCGGAGACCACGTTTGCGGCGGCCAGCGCCAACGCGGCGAGGACGATGGATTTCAGGGTTTTCATGGGGAAAATCGGGGACGGAAAAAGGCTCACGCGGCCTTCGTGGCCGAAAGGCGGCGGCGGGCCAGCCAAGTATTCACATTGTCCAACACCACCGCGGCGATGACCACCGAGCCGATGATGATCTGGCTGTAGTTTTGATCGATGCCGAGGATAACGATGCCGCTCGCGATCATCTGGATGATCAGCGCGCCCAACACCACGCCAAGGGCCGACCCGCGACCGCCGGCGAGGCTGCATCCGCCCACCACCGCCGCCGCGATGACGTTGAGCTCATAGCCTTGTCCGTCGCCCGAGGTCGCCGCGCCGTAGTAGCCGAGCGAGAGCAGCGCCGCCACCCCCGCCGCCACACCAGAGAGCAGATACACCCCGAGCTTTACCCGGCCCACGCGGATGCCGCTGAAGCGCGCCGCCTGCTCGTTGCCGCCCACCGCATACACGCGCCGCCCCGCCGCGAGGCGCGACAGAAACAGCCACCCGAGCACCATCACCGCCAACATCGCCAGACAGGGCACCACGCTCAGCCCGTTCCCCACTTCGAAGCGCACGATGTCGCGCAGCAGCGGCGGGAAGCCGCCCACCGATTGCCCCTTGGTCATCACGAAGGCCACTCCGCGCAGGATCGCCATCGCCCCAAGCGTGATGATGAAGGGATGCACCCGCAGCGCCACGATCAGGCCGCCGTTAAACAGCCCGCACAAGGCCGCCGTGCCCACGCAGGCCCCGCCGCCGAGTAGCAGCGCGAGCGCCGGTGGAGCCTGCGCCGCACCCTCCGGACCGAAATGATTAAACACCATCGCACCCACCACCGAGGCCAGCGCGTAGATCGAGCCGACCGACAAATCGATGCCGCCCGCGATGATGACGAACGCCATCCCCACCGCCATGATGGCGATGAAGCTCGTGTCCTTCGCCAGCTGCGCGAGGTTCTGCGCGTTGAGAAACTTGTTTTTCTCCTCAAACACCGGCGTGCGGTTCCCCGCCTCGTCCACAGCAAACACCCGCTGTCGGCCGCCCTCCGGCGTGCGCTCGAACTTCGGCGTCCGCACCGTGCCGCTAAACACGGTAAGCAACACGCCCAACGCCAGAATAACGACGATCAAACCGCTTTCCTGAAAACGAAACAGCGCGCGCAAAAACGGGGGCATGGGGCGGTAGAAAAACGAGGGGAAGGCGCGTTTGGCCAGACGCCAAACGTGCGACAGGACGAAACTGACCCAGCTTGGGAGCCTTCGGCAAGCCCGCGTCCGTCACCGGCTTGCTCCGCCAGCGCCCCCGCTCTCGCAGACCGCAGCGCGATTAAATCGAAAAATCCCCGCGCCCGCTGATCTCGTGCAGGCCGCACTCGCGCTTGAGCCCGCCGAAACGCGTCTCCTCCTCGCTTTGGCCGGGCTTGAGCGGCGCGCTGCTGTGCCAGTCGCCCACCGAGACGTAGCCTTGGTCCCACAAAGGATGATAGGGCAAATCGTTCGCCGTGAGGTAGCGATACACCGCGCGATTATCCCAATCGATGATCGGGTGCACCTTGGTGATCTTGTTCTGCACCTGCACCACCTCCAACGCCTCGCGCGTCGAGGCCTGCGTGCGCCGCAGACCCGCCAGCCAGGCCCGCGCCCCCAGTTCGCGCACCGCGCGGTCCATCGGCTCGACCTTGTTGTCAAAGTTGTAGGCCTTGAGCCCGTCCAGCCCCTGCTCCCAGCGCTTGCCGTGGAGCGCCTCCTGCCGCGCCGCCGTCAGCCGCGGATTATAAACCTTCAGATTCAAAGACAGCCGCTTGGTCAGGTCCTCCGCGAAACGATAGGTCTCCGGAAAATGGTAGCCCGTATCGATGAACACCACCGGGATGCGCGGCGCGATCTTCGAGGCCAGATGCAACATCACCGAGGCCTGAATCCCGAAGCTGGTCGAAAGAATCAGCGAATCGCCAAACTCCTCCACCGCCCATTGAATGCGCTCCTCAGCGCTCGCGGTGCTCAAATCGGGTGCCGTTGTCGTGCTCATCCGCGAAACTTGAGTGAGTTCACCAACAAAGTAAAGTTATCACCTGCACGCCCGAGGGTCACGCCACGATTCGTCTCCGTCTGCCCGCCCTGACGGCATACGCGCATAAAAAAACGCTCGCCCGCCTTCGCTTGCGCGTCCCATTCTCCACCTTTACTCGCGACGCGCCCCTTCGGATCGCCCGCTTCCTTGACTCGTTCTCCTCCGCAAAACCTTACGCATGCATAGCTTCTCCGAGCAGTGTCTCGATATGGCCCGTTCGATGTTGGGCCACAACTTGGACGCCATCCAGCCCGATGGATCCATCCTTCCCGCCCCCGGCGAGGAACCCCGCCCCGACGAGCCCGGCCACGTCGCCCTCGCCCTCGGCGAATACTACCGCGCCACCGGCGAGACCACGCTCAAGGGCTACGACCTGATCGACCTCGCCGCCCGTTGCATCACCGCCCAGATGTTCACCGAGCCCCCGGCGGAAAACGGCCTCGCCTACGCCGCCCTCGGCCTCCTCTGCTTCGGCCCCTCCAAGGAGCGCAACCCTGTCTGGGAACGCCTCGTGGACGAGACCCGCGAGCGCATCGACAAGGCCCTCCTCCACCGCTCCGACTACGACAACCACTGGCAGGCATTCAACATCGCCAAGGCTGTCGCCCGCTTCTCCCTCGGCCTCTCTAAGAAGGACGAGACCTCCCGCCTCATCGAGCGCATGGTGGATCGGATTAACTCCACCAGCTCCACCGGCTTCTTTGACGACGCCACCTCCGGCATCGGCGGCAACTTCAACCTCTATGGCGTGATGAGCTTCGTGTTCATCCGCTCCTCGCTCCAGCTCCACGCCAACTCCGGCGTGCGCGACCGCAAGCTCCCCACCCTCCGCACCTACGCCGAGAAATACATCAAGATGATGCCCGACCTCGTCCGCGCCGATGGCCTCGGCTGGGCCTTCGGTCGCGCCGCCGGCGTTTACGGTCAGATGCACTGCGTCTCCCTCGTGCTTCAGGGTCTGCGCGACGGCTGGATCGCCGACGCCGACAAGCCCAAGTATTTCGACCTCCTCCGCCGCCTCTTCGTTTTCTTCTATCAGACCTACCTCGACCAGGAGCACGGCTTCCTCGATCTCCGCGACGCCGAGCGCACCGCCTACGCGCACCACACCACGCGCATGGCCAACTTCGACGCCGCCCGCTACCTCTGCCAGTGGTCGCGCCTCGCCAAGACCATCGGCCTGCCCATGACCTCCGCCAAGGGCGAGGCCCCCCGCACCATCGGTCGTTTTGTCATCTTCGACAAAAACTCCCGCAAGGAGCAGGGCCTCTTCCTCTACAAGAACGCCGAGACCGGCCTCCACGCCCAGATTCCCCTCGTGGGCACCGGGGCCAACGTCACCGCCGACTCCCTGCCCTTCCCCCACTCGCCCGGCGTCTTCGACTGGCCCAACAACGTCTACGCCCCCATCCTCACGCCCGAGCTCACCTTCGGCGATCAGGTCACCATTCCCGCGTTCTACGGTCGCAACGCCGTCACCGGTCTCGGCCTGCGCAACAGCTTCTTCTTCCGCTACGAACAGCCCGAGCTGATCAACACCAAGGAAGAACTCCAGAAGGGCCTTGGCTCGGTCAAGGTGCAGTGGAACTTCACCGGTCCCACCATCTCCTGCGAATACACCTACACCGTCAAACAGCAGGTCACCCTCGATAAATTCCGCTACCAGATCGCCATCGCCGCCCCCCACTCGCGCTACCGCGTGGCCGGCATGCCCGCGCTCGGCGCCGAGGGTCACCGCTGCACCGTGCAAAAGGACGACTTCCAAGGCGTCTGGCAGGAGACCGGACCCTGCTGCGCGATCACCCGCTCATCATGCGCCCCGGCCAGGTTTACCGCTTCGTGGTCAACTTCGAGCCCGACGTCGCCCAGCTGGACGGCTAAAATACGCGGACTTCTTAACGCGAAGACGCCAAGATCGAACCAAAGGCCGCCAAGCCCGAGATTCCCGATCTTGGTTTCCTCCGCGTTCTTCCCGGACGCGTGGTCAAAGGCATCAAGTTCCTCGAACTGCGCGATGCCGGCGACCCCGTCGAGTCCGCCAAGGCCTACGACGCCCAGGGCGCCGACGAGCTCGTGTTTCTCGACATCACCGCGTCCTCCGACGGTCGCGGCATCATGCACGATGTCGTCGCCCGCACCGCCGAGCAGTGCTTCATGCCCCTCACCGTCGGCGGCGGTCTCCGCACCGTCGCCGACATCGAGGCCATGCTCAAATCCGGTGCCGACAAGGTCTCGCTCAACACCGCCGCGATCAAGGAACCGCAGCTCATCCGCGCCGCATCCGATCGCTTCGGCGCGCAGTGCATCGTGCTCGCCATCGACGCCAAGCGCGAGCCCGACGGCCGTAGCTGGCGCGTCTATACCCACGGCGGACGCAATCGCACCGAGCTCGACGCCGTCGCTTGGGCCGCCGAGGCCGTGCGTCTCGGCGCGGGCGAGATTCTGCTCACCTCGATGGACGCCGATGGCACCCTTGCCGGCTTTGACTGCCCGCTCACCCGCGCCGTCTCCGACGCCGTCGGCGTGCCCGTGATCGCCAGCGGCGGCGCGGGCAAACTGGAGCACTTCGCCGACGTCATCCGCGACGGCCACGCCAGCGCCGTCCTCGCCGCCAGCCTCTTCCACTTCGGCACCCTCACCGTGCCCCAAGTCAAAGACCACCTCGCCGCCCAGGGCCTCCCCGTCCGACGCTGACGCGCGGATTTCGGCCTTTCCGCGTTTCCGAATTTCAGCGTTTCAAAATTTTCCGCGTCTCCGCGTTTCAAAATTCCCATGCCCCTCCTTCCTTTCACCAGCCGCCTCATCGCTCCCATGCCCCTCCTTCCTTTCACCAGCCGCCTCATCGCCGACGTCGGCATTTCCCTCGGCGACGAGGGCAAGGGCCGCCTCATCCCCGAGGTCGTGCACGAACTCGCCGGCTCCTCCCACCCCGTCACCATCGTTCTCAAGGTCAACGGCGGGGCCAACTCCGGCCACACCGCCGCCGGCGTAAAGCTCAACCTCCTGCCCTCCGGCGTGGTGGAAAAGGAAATACCCGTCCTCGCCATCGGCGCCGGCGTGGTCGCCGACCCGCGCAAGGCCTGGTGGGAGGCCCAGCCGCTCGAGCGCAAGGGCTACAACGTCCTCGCCCGTCTCGTCCTCGACGAGCGCACCATGGTCTCCGACCTCACCCACCGGCTGCTCGACCTCGCGTGGGAAGACTACCGCGTGCACGTGCTCGCCGAGGAGCCCCGCGGCTCCACCGGCCGCGGCATCACCCCGGCCTACGCCGACGAGGTCGGCCAGTGGCAGATCACCTACGCCGATTTCCTCGGTTCCCGCGCCGACTTCGCCCGCAAGCTCTCCCATCGCGCCGACCGCGCCCTGCGCACCATCCGCCACGTCTGCCAGGTCTCGGCCGACACCTTTGCCGGCTTTTTCGACAAGCTCACCCAGGCCGAGCTCCGCGCCAACGCCGAGGCCCTCGAGCTCGGCGTGTTCACCGCCGACGAGTTCGACTTCACCCGCTTCCGCGGCACCGAGCCTTTCTCGCTCAACCTCGAAGCCCTCACCGAGTGCTACTGGCAA
>JALOTV010000025.1 GCA_025457685.1 Opitutaceae bacterium | reverse complement strand
TGGACGTTGTGCAAACGGGGCTGACTCCGGTCGCGGATAGACAAACCCGCTCCGGATTCCGGCGCCGAGTTGCGCGTGATGCGGCAATTCGCGAGCACCACGGTAGGCGCGCAACGCACGAGAACGACGCCGGGTTTGCCGTTGGCCCCGGTAAACGTGAGCCCGTCTAGGCGAACGTCGCTCGCGTCCATGAGCACGGCCACACTCGCCCCGGCGCGGCGGAGTCGCAGGGTCGTTTCGTTGGCGAAGTTGATCGCGCGCCGTGCCTCGGGTGAGTCCTCCGTGCCGGCAAATCCGCCAAACAGGCTAACCCCGGAGGGCACATGCACGGACTCATCGAGATCGTAGGTTCCGGCGCGCAGCCAGATCGCATCGCCTGGAGCGGCCGCGGCAAGAGCGGGCGCAAGCGCGTCGAAGGCGCGGCTCCAATTTGCGCCGTCGCCACCAGGCGATGCGATGGCGGACACAAACCACGTCCTCGCGGCAAAGGACGACGTGGCCGGCGCGCCAAAGGCAAGGAACCACGCGAAGAGCGACAACCACGGGATGCGGGACGAAGGGGTAAGGGGTGGCATCGGGAAAACCTGATCGTTCAGCATAGGCGCGATGAGCCAATTTGCCTAGACGTAAACGCGCATTAAATTTAAGGAATTGCGCCATGGTTCGAAAACGTCGCGCCGACTCGAGCAGCCGGGGGAAAAGCCGCGCGGTGGCCATCTTGGTGGACACCTCGACCAGCTGGGGCCGCCGAGTGATCGAGGGCGCGGCCCAATTTGCGCACCAACACACGGATTGGCGGCTCTACCTCGAAGCGCGCGGGATGGAGGAAACCCTCCGCCTGCCCTCCGGCTGGAAAGGCGACGGGGTCATCGCGCGCGTGAGCTCCGACGAGATGGCTCGTGAGCTGAAGTCGGCGGGTTTCCCCGTGGTGAATGTCTCGGGCATCCGCGCGAGCGGAGCCGATTTCCCCAGGGTCACCACGGACATGAAGGCAGTGGCCTCTCTGGCGATCGAGCACTTCCTGGATCGCGGCTTTCAGTCCTTCGCTTACTTCAGTCTGAAGGGTCTGGCCTATGTGGCGCCGCAGCGCGATGCCTTCCTCATGGCCGCAAGGTCCCGTAAGTTGGGCTGCGCCGTCTTTGAGTTAAATCCCCAATTCGGCGCCGAGGCGGACTGGACCACGGACAACGGCCTCATCCTGGGTTGGCTGAGAACCCTGCCCAAGCCGGTCGCGATTCTGGCGTGGAACGCCAGCTGCGCGCGCGCCATCATCCATGCGGCGCAGCGCGGCGGACTGCTCGTTCCGGAGGAGATCGCCGTGCTCTCCGGTGCGGATGATGATCTGCTTTGCGAACACATCCAGCCACCGGTCTCCGGCGTCGTGGTGGACGCCCGCAAAATCGGCTACCACGCCGCGGCGGGACTGAAACAACTTATGGAAGGCGGCAAAAAGCCGCGTCGCGAGATGCCACTGCCTCCCCTCGCCATCCACGCCCGGCAATCCACGGATACGCTCGCGATAAACGACGCCGAGCTGGTGAAGGCGCTATCCTTCATACGGAAAAACGCCGCCAGTCCCATCCAAGTGGGCGACGTGGCCGCCGCATCCGGACTTTCCCGACGCGTCTTGGAGCGTCGCTTCGCGGAAAAATTGGGACGCTCGCCTGCGGCCGAAATCCGTCGCTGCCACGTCGAGCGCGCCAAGAAATTGCTCCAGGAAACCCGCCAGCCCATACCGCGCGTGGCGGAATCGGCCGGCTTTTGCTCACCGGAGCACTTCTCCACCTACTTCAGGTCCGCCGTGGGGAAAACGCCCCTGCGTTTTCGTAAGGACACCATGCCCTCCGGCTACTGAACCAGATGGCGAAAAGCCACTCGCGCATCCATAAATTGGATACGCATGCGAGGCGATGGTTTGACAACTTCCCGGCAGCGCCTACGACGCGGCTTCCTCCCCGCCCAAAGTCTCCCCCCGCTGCGCCAGCTGCGTGCGCAATTCGTCGTGAAGATCCGTGATGATGGCGTCCGTGTGCGCCGAGTCTCCGCGCTGGATGGGACGCATCTGGTAAGGATCGTTGTGCAGATCGAACAGGAGATGATCCGTGTGGGTCCTCAGCGTATTGCGGGCATAGGACGCCTCGCGCCCGCCCAGGTTCTTGCCCCGGAACGCGGTGACATACGTGTAGCGCTTGGACCGGAAACCGCGGAAATTGGCGTAGCCGATATACGCCAGCTCCGGCTCCTTGTCCGCGTGCTTGCCCGTGATGAAACCCGAGTGATCGATGCCATCGAGACCCGCATGGCTGCAAGGCACGTTGGTCAGGCCCATGAGCGTGGGTAAGACATCGGGACTGTTGAACAGCCGCTGTTGGTCGCCGCCGGACAGACCGGGCACATGGATGGAGAGCGGCACCCGGATGGATTCCTCGAAGGTCACGCCCTTGGTCATGAGACCGTGGGAGCCCAGCATCTCGCCATGATCCGAGGTGAATACCACGATCGTGTCCTTCTCCAAACCGGATGATTTCAAGAACTCCAGCAGGCGTCCGAAATCAGCGTCCAAGGCCGTGCAAGCGCCGAAGTAGCCAGGCACCGCCCCCAGACAGGACTCCATCTCACCTTCGACCGGGCCGCCCCTCACCGGGACGGGACGGATGTTCTGACGAATGTCTTTCTCGGCGAGGCCGGCATACGGCGCCTCGAACTCTTTCGGCGCATAGTAACCATAACCCCCTTTGCGGTGGCTGAAGTCGCCCGGGGTGTGCCGCTTTTCGCCCACACCGGGGTAGACGCCGTTGTGAGGGGGACCGAACGACACCACCATGAAGAACGGGGCTCCCCTAGGATGCTTCATGAACTCGATCGCCTTGTCCACCTCATGGGCGGGCTGCCAGCCGCGACCGTAATTGGCCATCTTCCCATGATCATCATACTCGAGGAGAAAATGGGAGTGGTCCTTGGATCTATACCAGTAATCGAAGTCTTTCTTCAGGTCATCCTTAGTGGGCTGCGCACGCGGATGATTCCCGCTTAGGTGCCACTTCCCGATGTAGGCCGTGGAGTAGCCCGCCCGCTTGAAATTGCTCACCAGGATCTGCTCCGGCTTAATCGCGGTGTCCTCGTTTTTCATGACCCCGTGACCTTGGTGGAATCGCCCTGTCATCCAGCACGCACGGTTCGGGCAGCACACGGGCGTGCTGGCGATGGCGTTGTGGAAGGTAAAGCTCCTCGCGGCGAACTTATCGAGCACGGGGGTTTGCACCGGATCCTGCCCGACGAAGCCCTGGGCGTGATAGCGCCACTGGTCGGTCATCACGAAGAGAACGTTTTTGCGCTTGGCCGCATCGGCGGGGCCGGTGTTTGGCGAACCAAGGATTCGAGTGCCCGCCATCGCCGCGAGCACCGAAGCGCCGGACGTTTTGAGGAAATTGCGCCTGTTCATGGGTAGACTAGGTTGGCGAAGTGCCGGAAATGAAAAGGCCTCCCGCGACGGACGGGAGGCCAAGTGGGTTTTGAAAAGCTTGATTTACCGACGGCCCTCCACGTAGGCTAGGCGGTCCTCGGAGGTTGTGCCCGCCAAGGCTTGGAGCGCATCGTATCTGTGACGCTCCACGTGACCGTCGAAAAACAGCACGTTACCGCCACCGCCGTGGCGCTGCGTGAAACGCTGATACTGGCCCGTGCCCGCAGCGAAGGCCGCCTGGTCGCTCTCGGGGCGCGCAGCGGTGAAAGTGGCGGCAACGAAGTTATTTTGGTGAACCATCTCCGCCAGCAGCGGGGTTTTCGAGGGCGTGCGCGCAGCATCAAAACGGGTAAGAATCGGCGGTTGGCCCGGACGATAGTTCGGATTGTTAACGGCCCAGTTGATACCGAAATCAGCAATATGCGGCCAGTTGGCGTCGGAAAAACCATTCCACGGCACATCCTCTTGACCGCTCATTGTGCGGACCGAGGCCGGGCAGGTCAGCATCCGCAGGGCTTTGCGGGTCTGCTCGGCACTGGAGAAATTACCTCCGAAATAGGGCACCAGTTGCAAATACCAGGAGCGGGGCTGCCCGGAGTAAAGCACACCCGTGCCGAACGCGGACGGAGTGGCGTTCTTGTTGTCGTTCGCGTAGGCCATCACGGACATGCCGATCTGGCGCATGTTGGACGCACACTGGGAGGCGCGGGCGGTGTCGCGCACCTTACCCACGGTCGGAATGATGATGGCCGCCAAAATGCCGATGATGGCGATCACGGTAAGCAATTCGATCAAAGTGAAGCCGCGCGCTCTTTTGTCTGAACAGAGAGGCCCGACAAACACGCTGGATACGTGGGAAGCGATTGGGGATGGGGTCATGCCTTTCACGAGATGTATCGATACAAAGAAGTCAAGCGAGGCCCCGCAATTCCGACCAAACCCGGGCCTCAAAATCATGTTACGTCCCATGGTCCACTTTCTCACCACCGATATGCTCCATATGCGCCCACGGACCGCCCTTCTGTGCGGACGCATGGGGTGAACGCCTCCAGGCCCATCGCCCATCTCGCTTCCGTGTGCAACCAGCCCCATGCAGGGGGCTCTCTCCAGTCAAACGATCAGGATATGTATCCACAATATCCTTACAACGATCTTTCATCCCGCCAATCTATCCGCGCGGTCCCGGTCTGACAGGAAAAACGCCCCCGACTCAACCGCAGCACTAGCGCCGGCCTCGAGCTTAATGTCGGTCGCAGCCCATTCCAGACAGGCCAACCGCTCGTCCTCCGTAGACCACGCTTGACTTTTTGTATCGATATATCTTTTGAGGCGCGGAATGTCACCCCTTTCCCACCCCGTTAGCGACCGGCCGACAGCGGCGCGGCGCAGCGTCTCTGGTCGCACTCGCCGCGCGACATCGAGCGAGTCGACGACCGACGGGGCGATCATTGGGATTTCCTCCAACATCTTTATGCCGGCCGGGGTCAGGATGCTCGAAAGCACGATGGCGAAGCTGACGAATCCTGAAATCCGCCAAATCGCCACGTTGTCCATGATCGGCGAGAGCGCGCTTTCCCGCAGCGGGCGCGCATCCCGGCATGCCGGGACAGGCGTATATCGCACGTGCCGCACCCGTCCGGTCGGATTCGTCTCGGGATCATGTTTCGGGCGGTCGCCCCTTCAGTCCTTCAGCCACCGCTAGTCTCGCTTCACCGCGCCACAGAGTCCCCGCGATCAATCCCCAAACCCACGCCATTCACCCGGGGCGCGAACACGACGCCGAGCAAAGGGTGCTGCGGCGCCTTCTTCCTTTTTCATACTCATGCACTTCATCGATTGGACCATCATAGCGCTGCCCCTGCTTATCGTGCTCACGATCGGCATCTTCACCCAGCGCTACATGAAAAGCGTCGCCCATTTCGTGTCCGGCGGACGCGTCGGTGGACGTTATCTCCTCGCGGTGGCCAAAGGCGAGATGCAGGCCGGAGCCGTGGTCTTCGTCGCCGCGTGGGAGGTCTTTGCCCATGCCGGTTTCGTGCCTTCCTGGTGGGGTTGGATCACCGGACCGGTCGGCATCATCGTGGCGATTTTCGGCTTCGTGATCTATCGCTTCCGGGAAACGCGGGCCATGACGCTGGCGCAGTTCTTCGAACAGCGCTACAGCCGCAACTTTCGCTCCTTCATGGGCGTGCTGGGCTTCGTCGCGGGCATCATCAATTTCGGCATCATCCCCGCGGTCGGCGCCCGGTTCATGGTGTATTACCTCCACCTGCCGCCGGAGATCACGGTTTTCTCGTATTCGCTGGACACCTACATCCCGCTCATGGGCGTGTTTCTCGCCATCAGCCTCACGCTCGCGATCTCGGGCGGATTGATCACGCTGATGGTCACCGATTGCATAGAGGGAATCATCTCTCAGCTCCTCTACCTGTTCATCATAGTGGGAGTGCTTTGCGTGGTGAGTTGGTCCGAGATGAGCGCGGTGCTCGGAACCCGTCCGGCAGGCGAATCCATGGTCAACCCCTTCGACGCCTGGAACGTCCAGGACTTCAACCTCTGGTATGTGCTCATGGGCGTCTTCCTGAGCACCTACGGCACGATGGCGTGGCAAAATTCCGGGTCGTATAATTCGGCCGGCATCACCCCCCACGAGACACGCATGGCCGGTCTGCTGGGTCGCTGGCGCGAGTCGGGCAAAACCGTGGTGGTCGTGCTGCTCGCCGCGGCGGCCATCACCTACCTGGGCCACCCCGATTTCGCCGCCGCGTCGGCCGAGGCCAAGAGCGAGATCGCCGCCATCGGACAGCCGCAGATCCAGACCCAGATGACCATACCCGTGGCGCTTTCTTATCTGCTCCCCATCGGGATCAAGGGGGCGCTGGCCGCGGTGCTACTGCTCGGCATCTTTGGCGGCGACTCCACCCACCTCCACTCATGGGGTGGCATCCTCGCGCAAGACATCATCCTGCCTCGGCTGAAAAAAGCCCCGCCACCCGAACGCCACATCAAGATTCTCCGCTGGAGCATCATCGCCGTCGCACTCTTCGCCTTCATCTTCGGCGCACTGTTTCGCCAGACCGAATACATCATCATGTGGTGGAGCGTGACGACCGCCGTCTACGTGGGCGGTGCGGGCGCGGCGATCATCGGCGGCCTCTACTGGAAAAAAGGCACAAGCGCCGGCGCTTGGGCGGCGGCCATCTCCGGCTCCATTTTCTCGGGTGGCGGCATCCTCGCCTACAAACTGCTCGGCGACACCTACCTCTCGGATTGGCTGAACGCCGCGCTCGGCTTGGTGGGCCTGGGCGGCCTGCTGCCCGCGTTCACGCTCAACGGCGTGCAAATCTCGTTATTCGCCACCTTGATCGCGATCACGCTCTACGTGGTGATCTCGCTCTTCACCTGCCGGCAGGATTACCCGATCAACAAAATGCTGCATCGGGACGAATTGCCCACCGGACCCGATGGCAAGCCGCTCGTGCCCAAACGTCCATGGACCTTGGAACGCATCGTGGGCATCGACGCCAACTTCAGCCGCTCCGACAAATGGATCACCGGCTCGCTGTTCGCCTGGGCGCTGTTTTGGTTCTCGGTCTTGGTCGTCGGATCCGTGTGGAATCTCGTGGGGCAGACCGGCGCCATCTCCTGGGTGAAACCGTGGTCCAATGAGGCATGGCTCGGTTTCTGGCATATCACCGGGATCGGGCTGCCCATCCTGCTCACGGTGATCACCGGCGTCTGGTTCACCTGGGGCGGCGTGCGCGACATCCGGGCCCTGTTCAAGTCGCTCAAACTTTATAAAGTGGACGATTCGGACAACGGAACCGTTTCCGATCACAAGCCGCACTGACAGCTGAGGCAGCCGCGCGCGCAGGTCCGCGGAAACACCCGCGGTAACCGCAGCGCTTTCTCAAGGCGCGCCGGCCAACTCCGTTTCCAACGCGCGCATCGACGCCTCCCGCTCGTTTTGGGACTGGGCGCGACGATCCGTGACACCCGCTCCATCGACCTCGCCCAACACGCGCCCGGCGATGATAGCCACGTCATCCCTGCGCAGCCCCTCCGCGCCGGCACGAAGGGACCGATTCAAATCGCTGCGCATCGCCGCCGCCGCATCCGAAGCGAAGCCTTCGAGAAACGCATCCACATCTCCGCCGGGCCCCGTGAGCCGCGCCAGGTTATGGGAAAACGCCATGCTGGTGTCGGGTCCGCCCAAAAGCGATGGACCGCGCGGATAGCCGCCGCCCGCCACCATCAGCTCATCCAATCCGGAGGGGCCTGGCACCCCCACGATCGAAGGCATCCACCCACTCGCCTCGCTGAAAAGGCGATTCCCCGGATCGCTGGTCAGGAAACGCAGAAAATCGATGGCCCGCTCGGCGTGGGGCGAATCCCGCGTCACACTGAACGCGGGGCTTCCCGTTCTGTCCTCGCTGGCCAGAGCGCCCAACACCCCGGCGCCGAAACGAGGATGCCCGGGCTCCGGCACGAGAGGGCGCATCACCCCCACCGGGAAATCGACCTGCGCCGCGAGATTGGTCACATCCCAAGTTCCGCTGTAGAAAAAAAGCGCGCGCCCCTGCACGAACGAGAGCGAGGCATCCTCACGTCCGAGCTGCGTAAAACCCGGCGGAAAACTCGCACTCAACTCGCGCAGATTTTCCAAGGCCGCCTTCAACTCGGGCCGCGCGAAATCCCACCGACCGTCGAGATGCGCCGCATAAAACTCCTCACGCGTGACCGGCAGTCCGGTGCCGCGGGACAACTCGGTGCCAAGCCTCTGAAGCTGGGCCGCGAACAAATCATTGAACAACGCGGTGGCGCTGGCGCGGTGCATCGCGAATCCCGCGATCCGCTCATTGCGACCGCGCATGGAATCCTCGAGTTGCGAGAGCACGCGCTCGAGTTCCGAAAAGTTCGCCGGCGGCGCATCCACCCCCGTGACCTCGCGGAGCATGGATGCGTTGTAGAAAAGCGCGCGCGATCCCATGAAAGGCCCCGCGCCGTAATAATCCGCCAGCTCTTCGTGGTAACCCGAGGCGAGCCCGTCCACGAAGGTGTTGCGCCATGGCAACGCCTCCAGCGCGGTGCCACGGTTGTAGGGATTGGGCTGGTCTATCTCCGCCCCCAGCGGACGGAAATACCGGGCCACGCGGTCGGAGGAATAGTTTGGCACCAGCTCGATCAACTCGGGCGCGGTGCCCCCCACCAGACGCGTGGTGAGCCAGGTCGGGTATACACGCTCCGGCACCAGGATCTGCTCGATGCGCACATCGGGATGCATGGCTTCATAGGCCCGCGCGACCGCGTCTATGCCCTGCCTGATTCCCGCCTCCAGCTGCCAATGCGCGATGCGGATGACCGTCCTGCGCTCCGCTTCGACCGCCGAAGGCACGGCCACACGCCAGGCCGCCAGGGCAAAAACCGCCACCAACAGGGACAGCCCGAGCCAGGGCGACAGTTTGCCCGCCAGAGCAAGCAATGAACGTGTTTTCATGGGGCTGAGATCTCCTTTGCCCGCCGCGTCGCCTCGCCCGCGCGATAATCGTTGGGAAACTCACTTAGAAAACGCAGCCAACCGGCGCGCGCCTCTTCTTTCAGGCCCAAAGCCAACGATGATTCGGCGGCCTGAAAAAGCACTCTGGCTCTTAGCGACGGCCTCAGCGCGTCCGCCTCCTCAAGCAAGGCCAGGTAGTGAGGCAAAGCACTCCGGTGATTCGCATTTCGCCGCAAGGCCGCGTCCGCCATGGCGAGACGCGCATCCCGGATCGCTCCCGGATCTTTCAGCCTGCCGAGAAGGCCGCGCAGGCGCTCCTCGCGCCGCCCATGCTCCGCGTCATCCACACCCGCGTTCAGCCAAGCGATGGCGAGCTTGGGCGCGGCGACATCCGCCCAGGGATGTCCTGCATGCTCCTCCAACAAGGCGAGCAGTCGCCGCTCACCCTCGGCCGCATCCGGCGCGATCGCATGCAGCTGGTGCCACCTAGCAAGGAGGTAGGTCGCCAGCACCGTCCAGTCGTCCTTGCTGGGTTCGGCGGCCACGTCCTCAAACAAACGCCGCGCCCGCTCCAGTCCCGCCGCCGTCCGTGGCTGCACCGCCAACAGAGCCACCCCGAGCCCCACCCTGGCCTCACGATTTTCCAACCGCTCAAATTCCATACGGGCGGCGGACGCGTCGCCGGAGGCCAGCAGCCGCCACGCCTCCGTCATCCCGGGCTCCACCACCCCCGCCGGCCCGCCGCCGGCCCTTGCACAGTGTATCGAGAAAATAACTACAAAAAGAACCCGCAGGAAAAGGAGACGGGGCATGGGTGGGGTCATGGTCCGGATATAAGTCACCGCGCTAATGCGCGTCAATTTTTTGTATCGATACATCTTGACGGGGCATCTTTCAGTTCCTATCTGGTTCTCAACACGCCACCCCACCGTGAAAAGCCACCCCAACAAATCTCCGGCATTCCCATCGACTCGTTTTCTTCACCGCCGACTTCCCGGTCTTACATGCGGACTGGGGTTGTTTCTTGCACTTAACGCGCTGGGCGCGCCGCTCACCCGCGCGGCCTCCATCGTAGCTCCTTTCCCGGGCGATCCCGACTACATCGCGCAGGGCACGATGGTGGGCGCCAAGACGGGACCGCATCGCTCCACTTTCACCACACGTTACCAAGGCGAACCCGCCGTCGCCTCGCGACCGCTGTCGGTTCATCCGCAGTCCACGCTGAATGGCGATCTGTCGGGCAATCATGCCGCAAAGCTTGGTCCCAAGTCCCTGCCGCCTATATACGGAGGTTACACCGCCGTGGTTTATGGCATGAAGGAGCCCGCGCCTTTCACCACCCGCTCCCAGTTTCAAGATGGCCCATCGAGACGAAATGACTTCGTCAATCTGAACGTCTATTTGGAGAGCAACCAGCCGCAGCCGGCCGGCTTGGAATTCAGTTTCACGGGTGCCTTTCTTTTTCCCGCCGGAGAGTCGGGCACGCCTGCCATCGTCCCGCTGGAGACCATTACAAACGTGATGTTTTTCGTGGCCAGCCAGCGCACGCCGGCTCGTTTGTCGCGGGTGCTCGTGCGCGACGCGGATAGTGGCGACTATTACGTTTCGGATTACCACGAGTCCGAAAACAAGGCTGTCATCGCCCTGGCCGGCGCGAAGTGGGCCAAGATCAACCCCACCGACCTCACCATCGCCGGCGACTATCTGCCCGCCGCATTCCAACGCGTGGACCACATCGGCGTCTACTCCACCATTCCCGTCACGGAACTCGCCGAACCGCTCCCCACCTTTGGCGTCATCTGCAATGTCGCCGTGCATTCCTTCGAATACACTTTGTCGCGGTGAGGCGCGATGAATCTCCTGCCGCTTTCACGATAGTCTACCAACCGGGCGCCGATTCCGCTAACACAGCGCAATGTCCATCACCCAGGAAGAGACCCGGCACGCTCAAGTTTATCGGCAGCTTGTCAAACGGCTGGCGCTCGCCTCGCCCGGTTCCGAGTTCCCCACCGTGGCCGAGCTGAAGGAGGAATTCGACGCCTCCCAGGCCACCATCACGCAAGCGGTTCGCCGCCTGCAGCAGCAGGGCTTCATCCGCCGTCCGGTTGGAAAAAAACGCTACGTCATCGCGCAACAGGCGCCGCGCACGCACACCACCATCGCGGTGCTGCGCCCGTTTTGGCCATCGCCCGAATACGATTCGCTGCTCACCGGACTGCAGCAGGCCTGCACACAACGGCGCTGGATTCTCGAGCTCATCCACTATCAGGCGTGGAGCGATCTCGACCTTACCCGTATCATCAACGAGCACCAGGGCATCATCTCCATCGGTCACCCCTCGGCCTTCGCCGACGGCCAGGAGGATCATCTGCTCAAGCAGCGTTACCCGTTTATTTCGCTCATGAACCGCCCGGAAAATGCCGCCTTCGCGGGCGTCGAGGGCGACGACGTTGCGCTGGGCCGCATGGCGGTCGCCACGCTTCGCAAACTCGGCCATCGCCGCATCGCGGTGTTTCTCAACGAACCGCATGGCCTGTCGGTGGAGCGACGCCTGCGCGGCTGGCGCACGGCCATGCAAAAAGCGGGCGAGGGCAATCTCGATGAACTCGTCATCGATTGCTCGGTCGAAAGCGGACAGGATTCCATCGAGATCGGCCGCGAACGCTTCGAACGCTGGCTCGGCGGCAAACACGCGCCGTTCACCGCCGTTTTCGCCACCGCCTGGACGGGCGCGCTCGCCGTCATGCGCGTCATGCACGATCGCCACATCGACATACCCGCGGACTGCAGCCTGCTCGCCCAAGGCGGCCTCTGGCCCGTGGGCCGTTATCTCGTGCCGCCCCTCTCCACCATCGACTATGACGCCAACGAGTGGGGTCGCGCCGCCTGCGAACTGCTCGCCGAGCAGATCGCCGAAAACCCCTCCGCCCCTCGCTCCATAAATCTCGCGCCTGAGATCCACCTCCGTGGCACCACCGCCCACCTCCGCGCCTAGCAACCCAGTCCACCCGGCAGCGGGAACCGTTTTCCTGCACCTCCTTTTCCATGAAATTACACCGCTTACGGGTGCTTTGCACCTGCATTGCCCTCTCGTTGCCCATCCTTCCCGCGCTCTGCGGTGCCTCGGTCCGTCCACCCTCCGACGCGTTACCCGCCACGGCGTCTCGGACCGTGCCGCCGGCCACACCGTTCGACCTGCAGGGCTTTATCGACTCCAAAGCAGCCGCCGGCGACACCACCATCGTCATCCCGCCCGGCCGCCACCTCGTCACCCCGCGCAATCGCCAGCACCTCCTCCTGCGCGGCCTGCGCAACGTCGTCATCGACGGCACCGGCGCCGAGCTGGTGTGCAGCGAAACCACCCGCGCCATCACCATCGAGAACTGCGAAAACCTCACCCTGCGCGGCCTCGTCATCGACTACGATCCCCTGCCCTTCACCCAGGCCCGCATCACCGCCATCTCCGAGGACAAAACCCGCCTCGAACTCGAAACCATCCCGGGCTACGCCGACCTGAAATCCGCCGGGACAAAACTCGAGACCTTCGACCCCGCCACCCGTGAGCTGCGCGGCCGGATCACCTTCTACGGAATCTCGCTCGCACACCACGGCGACAACCGCGCCACGCTCACGCGCCTGCCTTCGCCCTCCGCCTCCTCCACCGACCGCGTCGGCGACATCGCCGTGCTCTACCACGAACACGCCCCCGGCGGCTCCATCCCGCACGCCATCATGGCGACCGATAGCCGCGGTCTGGTCTTCGAAAACGTCACGCTCTACTCCGGCCCCACCTTCGGCTTCTTTGAAAACTCCTGCGACGGCTCGCGCTACCTCGGCTGCCGCGTGGATCGCCGCCCCGCGCATCTCGACTACACCGGGCGCGCCGTCCCGCGCATGCGCTCGATGAACGCCGACGCCTTCCACTCCAAAAACGCCCGCGTCGGCCCGCGTTACGAGCGCTGCACCGCCCTCTACAACGGAGACGACTCCATCGCCATCAACGGTGACTTCCACTTCGTCACCGAAGCCGCCGGCAATACCCTTCGCGTCCTCGCCAAGATCGACATGAACATGCGCGTCGGCGACACCGCGCAGCTCTTCACCTACGACGGCCGCCGTCTGCCCAATCGCAAGATAACCACGCTCTCCCGCATCGGCCCCGCCACCGAGGCCGAACGCGAGCTGGTCGGCTCCCGTGGCATAGAGCCACGCCTGCGCGCCCGCGCCTTGCTCGAGGCCTGGACGATCACCTTCGACGCCCCCGTCGGCGACACCCCGGCCGGCACCCTCATCGCCTCCGCCGACGCCATCGGCGACGGCTTCGAGATTCGCGACTGCACCCTCGGCCACAACCGCTCGCGCGGCATCCTGCTCAAGGCCGGTCGCGGCCAGATCGTCGGCAACACCCTATCCGGTTCCGTCATGGGCAGCATCATGGTCGCGCCCGAATACTTCTGGCTCGAGGCCGGCTTCGCCGACGACCTCGTCATCGCCGACAACACCCTGCGTGACCTTCGCGGGCCCGGCATCGTTGTCACCGTCTCCGCCGCCTCCACCAGTGAGGTCGCCCCACGCGGCGCGTTTCGCAACCTCGTCATCCGCGACAACACCGTCTCCGGCGGACCCGCCCCGGGCATGCTCGTCACTTCCGTCGAAGGCCTCACCAACCGAAACAACCGCGTCTCCGTCGATTCCTCCCAGCGCATCCACCCCTGGGAAATCAAGTCCTGGGGCAAAGACGGCCTTAAACCCGTCATGATCCTCAACTCCCGCTAACCCACTCTCATCGCCCCATGCCCTCCGCCCGTCCCAACATTCTCCTCATCACCAGCGACCAGCAGCACTGGAACACGATCGGGAAACACTTCCCCGAGATCCACACGCCCAACCTCGATCGCCTCGCCGACCAGGGCATGCTCTTCCGCCGCGCCTACTGCCCCAACCCCACCTGCACCCCCACGCGCGCCTCCCTCATCACCGGCCAATACCCCAGCCGCCACGGCGCGTGGTCGCTCGGCACCAAGCTCCCCGAGTCCGTCCCCACCATCGGCGATTCCCTCCACGCCGCCGGATACGACACCGCCCTCATCGGCAAGGCCCACTTCCAACAACTCGTCTCCACTCCCGAGCACCCGTCCCTCGAATCCTACCCGCTCCTCCGCGACCTCGAATTCTGGAAAAACTACACCGAGCCCTTCTACGGCTTCCGCCACATCGAGCTCGCCCGCAACCACGGCGACGAGTGCCACGTCGGCCAGCACTACGCCGCGTGGATGGAGGAGAAGGGCCTGACCAACTGGCGCGATCATTTCCAAAACCAGTGGGGCCCCCACTCCTTCGGCGAACCCAACCAGCCGCCGCAAAACCACCGCTGGTCCCTCCCCGAAGACTATCACCTCAACACCTGGATCGCCGAGCGCACCAACGCCCGCATCGACCACGCCGTCGCCGAGGAAAAACCGTTCTTCATCTGGGCCAGTTTCTTCGACCCTCACCCGCCCTACCTCGTGCCCGCCCCGTGGGACACGATGTATGACCCCGCCAAACTCACCGTGCCCGCCGCCACCCCCGGCGAGTTCGACAAGGCCCCGCCGCACATCCAGGCCACCCAAAAACCGAAGCCCGATTTCTCCGCGTATCAAGAAACCCCCTACACCAATCACGGCCTGCACTGCCACCTGCACGACCGCGAAAAAGTCGCCGCCAACATCGCCGTTTATTACGGCATGATGTCGATGATGGACAAATACATCGGCCGCATCCTCGACCACCTCGACGCCACCGGCCAGGCCGACAACACCCTTGTCGTCTTCACCACCGACCACGGCCACTATTACGGCCACCACGGCCTCATCGCCAAAGGCCCCTTCCACTACGAGGACGGCATCCGCGTGCCCTTCATCGCCCGCTGGCCCGGCCATATCCCCGGCGGCGTCGAGACCGATTCCCTCGTCAGCCTGATCGACCTGCCCGTCACCTTCCTCCGCGCCGCCGCCGCCCCCGTGCCGCCGTCCATGCAAGGCGTTGACCTCGCCCCCGCGCTCGCCGACCCAGCCGTCTCCGTGCGCGACCACGCCCTCTGCGAACACCGTCACCAGCCGACCGCCATTCACCTCAAGACCCTCGTCACGCCCGCGCACAAGCTCACCGTGTATTACAACCGTGAATACGGAGAACTTTACGATCTCGTGGCCGATCCCGGCGAGGTAAACAACCTCTGGGCCGAGCCCTCCGCCCGCGAACTGCGCGAGCAACTTACCCGCAAGCTCCTCTTCGCCCAGATGGGCGACGAGCCCATGCCCATGCCTCGCGTCTCCATGGCCTGAGCCGCTCCGCGTAGCCCATGAAACCCATCCCGCTTCGGATATTCGTCACGCTTGCAGCCTTCGCCCTTTGCGCGGTTGCCCGCGCCGACATCACCCTTGCTCCCCTGTTCACGGACCACGCCGTGCTGCAATGCGGCAAGCCCGTCCCGATCTGGGGCACTGCGGATGTCGGCGAAACCGTCCGCGTCACTTTCCTCGACCAGACCCAGTCCACCACCGCCGGAGACGACGGCCGCTGGCGCGTCACGCTCGACCCGCTGGTCGCCCGCTCCGAGCCCGCTACGCTCACCGTTGTCGGCAAAAACACCGTCACGCTCACCGACATCCTTGTCGGCGAAGTCTGGCTGGCCTCCGGCCAGTCCAACATGGGCTGGATCGTCAGAAATACTTTTGACGCAGATCTCGACGTTCCCGCCTCGACTAATCCTCTCATTCGGCACGTCAAAATTCAGCAAACCGTCGCCGACGCACCCGCCACGACCGTCGCCATAGATCGAAGCATCTGGGAAACCGCATCCCCCGCCACGACCGCCAACTTCACCGCAGTCGGTTACTACTTTGCTCGCGAGATTCAGGCGCACCTCGGCGTTCCCGTCGGCATCATAAATAGCAGTTGGGGCGGCACTCCCGCCGAAGCGTGGACCGATCCCGACACCCTCGCGCGCAACCCCGCCTTCGCCTACGTCGCGGCCGCCTGGGCCGACACTCTGGCCGCCTACCCGGAAAAAAACCTCCGCTACATTGCCGATCTCGCCGCATGGGAATCCGCACGCGATGCCGCCAAATCCGACGGCCAGCCCTTTAACAAACCCGCCCTCAACGCCCCCGCCGGCCCCGGCCATCGCTCCACCCCCTCCGGCCTCTACAACGCCATGATCCACCCGCTCGTGCCCTACGCCCTGCGCGGGGCCATTTGGTTTCAGGGCGAGAACAACGCCAACCGCCAACCCGAGCGCTACCATGAACTCTTTTCCGCCCTGATCACCGGCTGGCGCGCCCGCTTCGGCCAGGGCGACTTCCCCTTCTATTGGGCGCAGTTGTCCAGCTTCGGCTATTTCCCCACCAACAACAACACGGCGAACGGCGACGCCACCAACTGGGCCGTCCTCCGCGAAGCCCAAACCAAAACCCTGGCGCTGCCGGCCACCGGACAAGCCATCACCATCGACGTCGGACACCACACCGATATCCACCCCCGCAACAAACGAGCTGTCGGCCAGCGTCTGGCCCGCCTCGCGCTGAATCGCGACTATGGGATTAAACTCCAGGACTCCGGCCCGACCTTCGACAAAGCCGTCATCGACGGTGCGACCTTCCGCGTGAGCTTCACCCAGGTCGGCGGTGGACTCACCACTCCGTTCCGAGAACTCACCGGCTTCGAAATCGCGGGCGCAGATCGGGTATTCCACCCCGCCACCGCCGCGATCAATGGCGCCACCGTCGTCGTCTCCAGCCCCACCGTCACCGACCCCGTCGCCCTGCGCTACTCGTGGCGAAATGCTCCGCTTGGCGGCTTGTTTAACCAGAGTGGCCTGCCTGCCGTGCCCTTCCGGACGGATGCATGGTGAGCAGCACGTATCTTTAAACGCATAACATGAAGTCCTCCCCATCCCTGACTCTCTGCGCAGCGCTCCTTATCGCCGCCTGCGCCATCGCACCGCTGAATGGCTCGACACCGGACTCCACCACGGCCGCACCCGCCAGCGTCTCCGCCGCCGTCGCCTTCGACCTCCAAGGCTTCATCGACGCCCGCGTCGCCGCCGGCGACACCACCATCGTCATCCCGACCGGCCGCCACCTCGTCACCCCGCGCAACAAACAACACCTGCTCCTGCGCGGCCTGAAAAATATCACCATCGAGGCCACCGGCGCCGAGCTCGTCTGCTCCGAGACCACCCGCGCCATCACCATCGAGAACTGCGAAAACCTAACCCTGCGCGGCCTCGTGATCGACTACGATCCGCTCCCCTTCACCCAAGCCCGCATCACCGCCATCTCCGAGGACAAAACCCGCCTCGAGCTCGAACTCATCCCGGGCTACGCCGACTTCGGCGCGCCGCCGGTGAAGCTAGAAACCTTCAACCCCGAGACCAACGAGCTGCGCGGGCGCATCACCTTCCACCGGCCCACCATCGAGAAACTGGGCGACGGGCGCGCCGTGCTCACCCGCCCGCGCGGCCCCGCATCCGGTTCCATCGACAGCATCGGCGACATCGCCGTCCTCCACCATGAGCACGCCCCCGGCGGCTTCATCCCCCACGCCATCATGGCGACCGACAGCCGCGGCCTAGTCTTCGAAAACGTCACCCTCTACGCCAGCGACACCTTCGGCTTCTTTGAAAACCGCTGCGAAAACTCGCGTTACCTCAACTGCGCCGTCGATCGCCGCCCGCCCGAGCTCGACTACGCCATGCGCGGCTACCGCCGCGTCCGCTCGCTCAATGCCGACGCCTTCCACTCCAAAAACGCCCGGGGTGGCCCGCGCTACGAACGCTGCATCGCCCGCTATAACGGCGACGACTCCATCGCCATCAATGGCTACTACCACTTCATCACCGCCGTGGAAGGCGACTCGCTCCGCGTCCTCGCCAAGGCCGAGATGACCCTGCGCGTCGGCGACACCGCGCAGATGATCACCCGCGAAGGCGTCCGACTACCCGACCGCAAAATCACCGCCCTCACCCCGCTCGGCTCAGCCACCGAAGAGGAGCGCGCCCTCGTGTCCACCCCCGGCTGGGTCGAACCGCGCACCCTCGCCCGCACCCTGAAGGAGGCTTGGCGCGTGACCCTCGACGGCCCGGTGGACGACATCCCGGTCGCCACCCTCATCGCCTCCGCCGAATCCATCGGCAGCGGCTTCGAGATTCGCGACTGCTATCTCGGCCACAACCAGTCGCGCGGCATCCTCCTCAAGGCCGGCCACGGCCGCATCGAGGGCAACACCATGGTCGGATCCATCATGTCCACCATCCTCGTCGCCCCCGAGTATTTCTGGCTCGAGGCCGGCTTCGCCGACGACGTGGTC
>JALOTV010000232.1 GCA_025457685.1 Opitutaceae bacterium | reverse complement strand
GTCAGCATCAAGACCATCTTCTGGGGCTTCACTCTTTCGTCTCTCGTCGCCGTGCCGCTCGGCATTCTTTGCGGGGCCTACGTCACCGCGTCGCGCCTCACCGAGCCTTTCGTGGATTTCGTCCGCTACATGCCCGCGCCGGCCTTCGGCGCCCTGATGGTTGCGATCCTCGGCATCCACCTTGAGCCGAAAATCGCGATCATCGTCATCGGCACGTTTTTCCAACAGGTCCTCGTCGTCGCCAACACCGTGCGCAAGGTGGACAACGGCCTCCTCGAGGCGGCCCAGACCCTTGGCGCCAAGCCGCGGCACCTCATCCTTCGCGTGCTCGTCCCCGCCAGCCTGCCCGATCTCTACAACGACCTGCGCATCCTGCTCGGCTGGGCCTGGACCTATCTCGTGGTCGCCGAGGTCGTGGGCGTGAGCAGCGGCATCACGTTTTTCATCAACCAGCAGGCCAAGTATCGCAACTTCGACAACGTCTATGCCGCCATCATCATCATCGGCGTGATCGGCTTTGCCACCGACCAGGCCCTCGCGTGGCTGGGGCGCCGTTTGTTCAACTGGAAAAACCCGCGCCCGAGTCGATTTCGCGAATTCATGACGCGCCTCTTCGCCGGTCGCGACGTCCTTTTGTTTCCCGAGAAACCCGCCGCCAAATGAGCACCCCCGACTACCTTTCGCAGTCTCCCGAGGTCGCCGCGCGTTTCGCCAAGCTCAAGCAGCGCCCGGTCGTGCTGGAGCTCGACCACCTGAGCCGCGAATTCATGGGCACGGGCGGCCCCGTCACGGCTCTGCGCGATCTGTCCTTCGCCGTCCATCGCCGCGAATTCATCTGCGTCATCGGCCCGTCCGGCTGCGGTAAATCGACGCTCATCCGCATGCTGGCCGGCCTCGACTCGCCGAGCTCGGGCCGCGTGCTGCTCGATGGCCGTCCCGTCACCGCACCCGGGCCCGACCGTGGCATGGTGTTTCAGGGTTACACGCTCTTCCCCTGGCTCAACGTCCTGCGCAATGTCATGTTCGGGCTGGAAATGCAGGGCCGCACCGGTGCCGCCGCCGAGGCCGACGCCCGCCAGTGGCTGGATCTGGTCGGCCTCTCCAAATTCGCCGACGCCTACCCGCACCAGCTCTCCGGCGGCATGAAGCAGCGCGTCGCCATCGCCCGCGCCCTCGCGCCCAATCCCCGCGTCCTCCTCATGGACGAGCCTTTCGGCGCGCTCGACGCCCAGACGCGCGCCCAGATGCAGGCCCACCTGCTCGAGATCTGGCGCAACGTGGACGTCACCATCCTCTTCATCACCCACGATCTCGATGAGGCTGTCCTCCTCGCCGACCGCATTCTCGTCCTCAAGGCCAACCCCGGCGAGCTCCAGGAGATCATCGAGGTGCCGGTGCCGCGTCCGCGTCGTATCGACCAGCTCACTACACCGGAATTTCAGGCCACGCGCCGCCGCCTCGACGAGTTGATCCACCCGAAGATCCACGCCCCCTCCGAGCGTCTTCCCATCGTTCGCCTCACCCAGGCCGGCGACGATGTGGAATAGGTTGCCCCATGCCCTCCGCAACTCGACCTCGCTCCGGCTCCGCGCCCGTTTACTGGGACCAGCTCGCCTGGCCCGAGATCGGCGCGCTCATCGCCGGCGGCATGGATGCCGTCCTGCTCCCGTGCGGAGCCACCGAGCAGCACGGGCCGCACCTCGGCACCGGCATGGACAGCGCGCTCGCCACCGAGGTCTGCGCCGCTGTCTCCGCCGCCACCCGCGTGCCAGTCCTGCCGCCCCTCGCCTATGGTTGCTCGCTCGGCCACTCCCATCGCTGGCCCGGCACGCTCGCCCTTTCGCCGCAGACTCTGATCAGCCTCGTCACCGACCTCGGCGACTGGCTCTGGCACGCGGGCATACGCCGCCTCCTGCTGGTCAACAGCCACGTCACCAATGCCGCGCCGCTGCGCTGCGCGCTCGAGGTGCTCCGCTCGCGCCACGACGGCTTCATGGTCGCCGTGATCAACACCGCCGAGGTGAGTCCGCGTGTGCGCGACGCCTTTTTCGCCGACGCTGCCGACTGGCATGCCAACCAGGCCGAGACCGCCCTCATGCTCGCCCGCGCTCCCGCGCTCGCCCGCCCCGGGTTGCTCGCCGGCAGCGATGACCCCGACCGCACCGCCGGTCTCGTGTTTGCCCACCCGGTCAACCGCACCAGTCGCAACGGAGTGACCGGCACTCCCTCGCGGGCCACCGCCGCCCAGGGCGAAAAACTCTTCCGCTGGATCGTCGCCGACCTCACTAAAATCGTCCGCCGCGCCCTGCGGGAAAACGCCCCGCTCGATACTCCCTACTTCACCAACGGCCCCAACCCCGCCCCTTAGCGAAACGGCTGATCCGTTTCGTTCCGCTTCCTCGTTTATCCGCCGGTCTCTCACCGCCTCTGGCTACTGCCATGCCCCCATTTTCCGCACACTCCCTTTTCCCCTCCCATCCTTCATGAAATCCGAATCCGAAATCCTCGCCCTCCAGGCCGACCTCAAAGCCAAGGGCGTCAAATACTGCATCGGCGCCTACACCGACATCCATGGCGTCCCCAAGGGCAAATTCGTGCCCATCGACCACTTCTCGCACTTCGCCCACGGCAGTGAGCTCTACACAGGCTACGCCCTCGACGGCCTCGGCCAGTCGCCCAACGACGACGAGATCGCCTCGCTGCCCGACCTCGATCGCGGCTGCATCCTGCCCTGGAACAAGGAGGTCGCCTGGTTCCCCGCCGACAACACCTTCCACGGCCAGCCCTACGAGATTAACACCCGCGTCGCCCTAAAGAAAGTCATCGCCGACGCCGCGTCCATGGGCTTCGGGCTCAACCTCGGCATCGAGGCCGAGGTCTATGTCGTGAAGCTGGACGACCGTGGCCGCCTCGTCATCCCCAACGCCGACGACCAGCTCAACAAGAGCTGCTACGATGTCCGCCGCTTCATGGCTCGCTACGGCTGGATCGACAAGGTCGCCACCGCCATCAACGGCCTCGGCTGGGATCTCTACTCCCTCGACCACGAGGACGCGCCGTCGCAGTTCGAGTTCGATTTCAAATACGCCGACGCGCTGACCATGTGCGATCGTTACGTGTTCTTCCGCACGCTCGCCAAGCACTACGCCGAGGAAGAGGGCTTGCTCGCCACCTTCATGCCCAAGCCTTTCGCCGACAAGACCGGCAACGGCGCGCACTTCAACATGTCGGTTTTCGATCTCAAGACCGGCGCAAACCTCTTCAAGTGCGACCCCAAGGACGATCCGCGCGGCCTCGGGCTTACTCCGCTCGCCTACCAGTTCATCGCCGGCATCCTGCGCCATGGCCCCGCCCTCTGCGCCGCCTTCGCGCCCACCGTCAACAGCTACAAGCGCCTCGTCCGCCGCGGCCTCATGAGCTACTTCTCCTGGGCGCCCGTGTTCAACAGCTTCGGCACCAACAACCGCACCAACTCCGTGCGTGTGCCCATGGGCGGCGGCCGCTGCGAAAGCCGCAACGCCGACTCCGCCTGCAATCCCTACCTCGCCGCTACCCTCGTCTTTGCCGCCGGTCTCCAGGGCATACGCGAGAAGCTCGATCCGGGCGCCCCGCAGGAGGACAACCTCTACGAACTCACCCCGGAGGAGTTCGCCCGTCGCGGCATCCAGGAGCTGCCCCGCACCCTGCAGGAGGCGGTCGCCGCCTTCGCCGCCGATCCCTTCGTCACCGAGACCCTCGGCCAGGGCCTGCGCGACGAGTTCATCGCCTACAAGTCCGAGGAGTGGCGCCAATACCACCAGCAGGTCAGCCAGTGGGAGATCGACCGCTACGCCCGGATGTTCTAACACCAACACCCTGAAAGCTGAAACCTCAGACCTGAAACGCTCCCCGGCCTGCCTCGCTGCTCGTGTTTCCGTTCCCAGGTCTCAGGTTTCAAGTCTCAGGTCTCTCTCCTCTTCCCGCCCCATGACCGCCGCCGCCAAAAAAGACCGCCTCGCCCGCTTCAGCGTTTCCCTCCCCGAGAGCCTCCTCGACGAGCTCGACGAGATGGTGAAACGCCGCGGCTACGCGAGCCGTTCCCAGGCGGTGGCGGCCCTCGCCCGCGATGGACTCGTGGACTACGCCGTCCAGCTGGGCACCGAGTCCGTGGCCGGCACCATCAACCTCGTCTACGACCACACCAAGCCGGGACTGCAGGCCAAACTCGCCGAGATCCAGCACCGGCACTACCTGCTCATCGTCTCCTCCATGCACGTTCATCTGGAGAACAACAACTACATGGAGGTCCTCCTCGTGCAGGGGTGCGCGTCCGAACTGCAAACCTTGGCCAACGAGCTCACCGCCTTGCGCGGCGTTCGCCAAGGCAAGCTCAGCCTCACCGCCACCACCATTCCGCCGCTACTCTGAGCGGTTTCGTCCGTCTGCGCCGAGACCTGGCATCGTTCTTGCAGTATTACGAAAGTAGAACTTCGTAACACTCACCATGGCCCTTTTGATTCCTCCCGCACCCGAAGGCACCTCTTTCACCACGCCCCGGCCGGCCGGGCCTCCGCCGGCGGCTGCTCCCTACATACTGCCCGAGCGTCTGCTTTTGGATGAAACCCTGCCCGGCGGCGCGGCCTGGTCCTTCACCGTGCGCCGCCATCGCACCCTGCGCCTCACCGCGCTGGCGGCCGGCGCCAATGTCTCGTTTCTCTGCTACAACCGGCACGAGCCGATCGACCGTTACAACATGGCCGACACGCTCAAGGGCCAGCACACTGCCCGCCTGACCACCGGCTTCATCCTCGTTTCCGACATGGGCCGCGCCATGCTCTCCATCACCGGCGACACCCTGGGCTGGCACGATCCCCTCGGCGGACACGACACCGCCGCCCACGTGGAGAAGAAGTGGGGGACCAAAAACTACCAGACCGCGCGCAACGACTTTCACCGCAACTCCCGCGACCATTTCTTGATCGAGCTCGCCAAGCACGGGCTCAACGCCCGCGACCTCGTGCCCAACGTCAATTTCTTCAGCAAGCTCGCGACCGACGCCGATGGGCGCCTGTCATTCGTCCCCAACCACGCCCGCGCCGGCGATTTCATCGATCTCCGCGCCGAGATGGACCTGCTCGTCGTCCTGACGACCTGTCACCACCCGCTGGATACATCGCCCGCCTACGGCCCGAAGTCCGTGCGCCTCCAGCTCCACGCGTCTCCGCCGCCCGCCGCCGACGACTACTGCCGCACCTACCGCCCGGAAAACGAGCGCGCCTTCTACAACTCCGAACTCCTCTACGTTTAA
>JALOTV010000231.1 GCA_025457685.1 Opitutaceae bacterium | reverse complement strand
GTGGCCTTCGCGGTGGTGACGCTGTGGTTTTTCCTGAGCGGTTTCAGCACGCTGCTGGACCATTTGCAGGAGTCGGCCAAGCAGCGGCAGATGAGCGTGGCGGCGTTCATGCCGTGGATAAAAAAGAGCCTGATCGCGCTCATCCTCATCATCGGCGTGCTGATGGTGGCGCAGCGGCTGGGTGCGGACGTGAAGGCGTTCCTGGCCGGTCTGGGCATCGGCGGTCTGGCGTTCGCGCTGGCGGCGCAGGACACGCTGGCGAACGTGTTTGGCTCGGTGGTGGTCGCGGTGGACCAGCCCTTCCGGGTGGGCGAGTTTGTCCAGATCGGCGCGCATACGGGCACGGTGGAGGACATCGGTCTGCGCTCGACCAAGCTGCGCACGCCGCAGCGCACGTTGATCGCGATCCCGAACAAGACGGTGGCCAACGAGGCGATCAACAACTTCGGCCGCATGACCCAGCGCCGGGTGGAGCAGACGATAGGCGTGACCTACAACTCCAAGCCGGAGCAGATCGAGGGGCTGCTGGAGGATATCCGCAACCTGCTCAAGACGGACGCGGACGTGCATCAGGAGTTCATTGCGGTGAACTTCCTGAACTTCGGCGCCTCCTCGCTCGACATCCAGATCATCTATTTCACGGCGGACACGGATGTGCGAAAGAGCTTCTCGGTGCGCGAGCGGATCAACCTTTCGATCATGCGTCTGGTGGCGGGGCGCGGGCTGGGTTTCGCCTTCCCGACCCAGACGATCGAGTTTGCCGGCGACGTCGCGCGGCGCATGGCCGAGGCCCGCGCGGCGGGGATGGCGAAGTAGTCGCGCGGGAGCCTGCGGGCTCGCCTGGCCGCGCCGCGATCCGAGTCGCGGCGCTGGTCAGGTGGCGAGGGTATCGGCGACGAGCCGCAGGAGCTGCTCGGCGGCGTAGGGCTTGGCGATGAAGCGGCGGGCGCCGAGCTTCAGCGTGTGCGCCTCGTCCACGGACGCGTTGACACCGCTGGTGGCGATGATGCGGGCGTGGGGGGCGATGCGGAGGATGGCGGGGATGAGGGCGGCGCCGTCCATGATGGGCATCATCATGTCGGTAAGGATGAGGGCGATGTCCTGTTGTTGCAGGGCGAACAGGGCCATGGCCTCCGCGCCGTTGGCGGCGGTGAGCACGCGGTAGCCGAAGGCGCCGAGGGTCTGGCGGGTGATCTCGATGATGGCGGATTCGTCGTCGACGACGAGGATGAGCTCGCCGTGTCCGCGGGGAAGCTCGACTTCGGGGCCGCGGGGTTCGGAGGACTGCTTGTCCTCGGGAAGCGCGGGTAGGTGGATTTTGAATACGCTGCCCTTGCCGACCTCGCTGGAGACGGTGATGAAGCCTCCGTGGGAGCGGACGATGCCCAGGGAGGTGGAGAGGCCGAGGCCCGTGCCCTTGCCGGGATCCTTGGTGGTGAAAAAGGGCTCGAAGACGTGGTCGAGGACCTCGCGGGACATGCCCGTGCCCTCGTCGGAGATCTCGAGCACGACGTAGCGACCGGGGTTGACGGTGCGGTTCATGGCCGCGGCGTATTGCTCGTCGATGTCGGCCGCCTGGGCGGACACGGTGAGGCGTCCGCCGCGGGGCATGGCGTCGCGGGCGTTTACGCAGATGTTGAGGATGACCTGGTTGAGCTGGGTGGGATCGCCGGAGACGAGGGGCAGCTCCTTGGGGATGTCGCGGATGAAGGTGATGTTTTTGGGGAACGTGTTGCGGGCGATGTGCTCGATCTCGCGGACGATGTGACCGAGGTGCACGGTGACGCGGGCGCCCTCGATGCCCCGCGCGAAAGAGAGGACTTGTTTGACGAGGTCGGTGCCGCGGCGGGCGCTGCGCTCGATGATGCCGACGACGCGCTGGGTGGACTCGTCGCCGTCCTTTTGTTTGAGGAGCTCCACGCCCATGAGAATGGGCGAGAGGAGGTTGTTGAGGTCGTGGGAGATGCCGCCGGCGAGGGTGCCGATGCTCTCGAGGCGCTGGGCGCGGAGGAACTGGGCCTCGATTTTTTTGCGCTCGGTGATGTCGGTGTTGACGGAGAGGACGGATTTCGGCGCGCCGGTCTCGTCGCGCAGCAGCGTCCAGCTGCAGGAGACGGTAAGGCTGGCGTGTGATTTGGTGAGGTGCTCGACCTCGCCGATCCAGCCGCCGTCGCGGAGGACGATGCGGGTGAGCGATTCGAGTTGGTCGAGATTGCGGTAGATGAGTTCTCCGACCGGACGTCCGATGGCCTCGGCGGCGGTCCACCCGTAGATCTTCTCTGCGCCCTTGTTCCAGTAGCGGACGCGGTGGTCGAGGTCGCGAACGACGATGGCGTCCTGGGTCTGGTCGAGGAGGGCGGCCTGTTCGCGGATGCGTTCCTCGGCGAGGCGACGTTCGGTGATGTCTTCCGCTATGCCGATGATGCGCAGGGGGGGCTGGTCGGAGGGGAAGGCGCGGTCGTGGATCCAGCGAATCTGGCCGTCGGGGCGGACGATGCGGTAAATTTCATCGAACTTGCCGGAGGCCTGTTTGGTGCGGGAGGCGAGGATGAGGCGTGCGCGGTCGTCGGGATGGATGGAGGTGATCCACTCATCGCGGGAAGCAATGATGGCGGAGGAGGGGCGGCCCCAGATTTTTTCGTAGGCGGGGTTGACGTAAATGACGCGATCGGTGGCGGGGTCGAAGAGCCAAAAGACCTCTTGGATGGTCTCGGCGAAGAGGCGGAAGCGTTGCTCGCTTTCGCGGAGGGACGCCTCGATGGCCTCGCGGCGGGCGATATCGGCCTGGAGGGCGCGGTTGGCGGTCTCGAGTTCGGTGGTCTTTTTTTCGAGTTTGCGGATGAGGGTCTCGCTATAGGTTTTCAGCCGGGCCTGCTCGTCCTCGGCGTCGGGTGCGGAGGGGGGCGGGAGAGGGGCGCGCCGGCCCGCCTGGACGTCGCGGATGCGGGCGAGAAAATCCTCTGGGGCGGCGGGTTTGAGGATGAAGGCGTCCGCGCCCAGATCGAGGGCGAGGCGTTCGTCCTCCGCGTCTGTGTAGGTGGCGGTATAAACGATGAAAGGGGCGTGTTGCAGGGCGTGGTCGGCTTTCCAGTAGCGGAGGAGGGTGTAGCCATCCATGACCGGCATAAGCAGGTCGGAGACGACGAGGTCGGGCGGATTTTGTCGGGCCTTGACCAGCGCCTCGGCGCCATGGTGGGCGGTCTCGACGGCGAAGCCGTGCGCGCCCAGGAGGGTGCGAAGGTAGTAGAGGTTGTCCTCTTTGTCGTCGACGATCAGGACGCGGTTCATGGGGAGCCGGGAGCGGGGGGGAGCTTGGGAGGAATGGTGGCGGAGGGCGAGAGGTAGGCGCCGATCTCTTCGATAAAGGTGGCGGGATTGATGGGTTTCTCGATGTAGCCGGTGCAACCGGCGGCGAGGCATTTTTCACGATCGCCCACCATGGCGTAGGAAGTCACGGCGACGATGGGGGTGTGGCGGAGAGATGCGTGGGAACGCAGGGTGCGTGCCACGGCGTAGCCGTCCATGCCGGGCAGTTGGATATCAAGAAGAACGAGGCGGGGCGAGTGGGCGAGGGCGAGGGCGATGCCTTCGGCGCCGTCGGCGGCGGAGACTACGGAGTGGCCGTGGTGTTCGAGCAGAAAGGTGGCGAGGTAGCGGTTTTGCTCGTTGTCCTCGATGAGCAGCACGGGAGGGGTCATGGGGTGGCTGGGGAGCTGGCGGACGGATGGGGTGGGGCGTGCAGGGGGAGGATGAGGGAGAATTCGCTGCCTTCGGACCAGGTGCTGGAGACCTCTATGGTTCCGCCCATGAGATTGGCGAGCCGGCGGCAAATGGCGAGACCGAGTCCGGTGCCCTCGTGCTGGCGGTCGAGGCCGGAGTCTAGTTGCTGGAAGGGCTGGAAGAGCTTGGCGAGGTCTTCGGCGCGTATGCCGGAACCGGTGTCGCGGACGGTGAGACGCGCGGCGGGAGCGGACGCGCCAGCGAAGGGCGCGATGGAGAGGGTGACGCTTCCGCGATCGGTGAATTTGACGGCGTTGTTGAGCAGGTTGAGCAGGATCTGGCCGACGCGGCGGGCGTCGCCCGACGTGGCGGAGACGAGATCGGGCGCGATCGCGAGATCGAGCTCCAGGTGTTTCTTGGCCGCGAGCGGCCGGATGGCGGAGACGACCTGCTCGGCGACGGCGCGCAGATCAAAGGGTTCATGGCGGAGGGTAAGCTGGCCGGCCTCGATCTTGGAGAGGTCAAGGACGTCGTTGATGAGATCGAGGAGGTGGCGCGCGCTGCCCTGGACCATGCCGAGCTGCTTGGTTTGCTCGGGGTTGAGCGGGCCGGCGAGTTGCTGAAGCAGGATGCCGGTGAAGCCGATGATGGAGTTGAGCGGGGTGCGCAACTCGTGGGACATGGTGGCGAGGAAGGCGGATTTGAGGCGGTCGGCGGACTCCGCGCGATCGAGGGCGACGCGGAGCGCGGCGGTGCGCTCTGCGACGCGTTGCTCGAGGTTTTCATTGAGTTCGCGGAGGTCCGCGAGGGCGCGGGTGCGTTCGGAGATGTCGACGCCGACGCCGACCAGGCACACGCGGTCCTGGAAACGCAGGCGGCGGCCGGTGAAGTAATATGGGATGGAGAGGCCAGCGCGGGTGAGGAAGGCGGCCTCGAGCTCGCCTTCGCCGACGGCGAACACCTCGGCCACGCGGGCCGCGAGGGCGGGTTGATCGGCGGGAGAGAAAAAATCGCGCGGGTGCATGCGCGCGACCTCGGAGGCGGAGTAGCCGGTGACGGTTTCGAAATTCCGGTTCCAGCGAAGAAAGCGGCCCTGCTCGTCGTAGAGGTAAACCACGCCGGGCATGCTCTCGATCATGGCGTCGGAGAAGCGTTGTTCGTTCAGGGCGCGGTCCTCGGCCTGGTGGCGGGCTTGTTCCCGGGCGAGGTTGTCGAGGGCATAGGAGATATCGTTCGCGGCGCCTTCCAGCAGGCTGATCTCGCGGGCTTGGAAAAAGTCTTGGGTGTCGGCGTAGACGTTGATCGTGCCGCATGCCTGCTCGCCGATACGGATGGGAAAGACGGCCGAGGCGCGGAAGCCGTGCCGCTCGGCGTGGGCGCGCCAGGGCTGGGTGGCGGGATCGGCGAAGATATCGTTGCAGACATAGGGCCGACGCTCCCGGAAGGCCGTGCCTGAGGGGCCCCGGCCCTCGGTGCGATCATCGGTGTAGATGACGATGTCGCGGGTGTAGCCTTGGTGGTCGCCGGCCTGGGCCACGGGGAGGAGTCGACGGGTGTCGGCATCGTGCCAGCC